>NZ_SZNK01000001.1:3292500-3592500 GCF_005217615.1 Brevibacillus antibioticus | reverse complement strand
TTACGCTAGCACCAACCAAGGTACTGGGCGTATCGCAGAAGGAAGCCGAAGAAACGGCTCTCTACTATTTGGAAAAGGTAGGGATTCCGGAAAAGGCAGAAATGCTCCCAACGCAACTATCTGGCGGTCAACAGCAACGCGTAGCGATCGCCCGAGGATTGGCTATGCGACCAAAAATCATGCTGTTTGACGAACCGACCTCTGCACTGGACCCCGAGACAATCGGAGAAGTGCTCGATGTCATGAAGAAGCTGGCGAAGGAAGGCATGACGATGGTGGTCGTGACGCATGAAATGGGCTTCGCTCGCGAAGTGGCAGATCGCATCGTGTTTATGGATCAGGGCACGATTCTCGAAGATTCTACACCAGAGGAGTTTTTCGCAAGTCCGCGTGAAGAACGTGCACGTTTGTTCTTGAGTCGGATTTTGAATCACTAAAAATAAAACGATAGAGAAAAGGGGTATTCAGATGAAAGCAAACAAGCTGTGGAAAAAGGTAGCAGGTATGGGGCTCGTTCTGATGCTGAGCGCAACCGCGTTGGCAGGCTGTGGTGGGGGTAGTACAACAGAAGGCGGCGCAAAAGGTACACCAGCTGCAGCAGGAACAGGCACATTGGCAAAAATCAAAGAAAGAGACAAACTCGTAGTCGGAGTGAAGTACGACCTGAACTTGTTCGGCTTAAAAGATCCGGGAACCGGAAATGTAGAAGGCTTCGATATCGATATTGCGAAGGCAATTGCGAAGAAAGTACTCGGGGACGAAAACAAAATCGAGCTGAAGGAAGTAACCTCCAAAACGCGTATTCCGATGCTGAAAAACGGAGAAATTGACGCGATCATCGCAACGATGACCATTACAGAAGACCGTAAAAAAGAAGTAGACTTCTCTGATGTGTACTTCCTGGCAGGCCAATCTTTCTTAGTCAAAAAGGACAGCCCAATCAACGGTCTGAAAGACATGCAAAAAGGCATGAAAATCGTGACCGCAAAAGGTTCTACTTCTGCGAAAAACATCAGAGCGAGTGCTCCTGATGTAGAAGTACTTGAATTCGAAAACTACGCGGAAGCCTTCACAGCACTCAAAGCTGGTCAAGGTGACGCGCTTACAACTGATAACGCTCTCCTGTATGGCATGGCAAAGCAAGATCCGAACTACCGTGTAACAGAAGAGACCTTCACGGAAGAACCATACGGTATTGCAATCAGCAAGGGTGACGCTGAATTCGTGAAAACCGTGAACGATCTGCTGAAGGAAATGAAAGAAAACGGCGAATACGACAAGATTTATGAAAAATGGATCGGCACAAAACCTAAAAAATAATGCGGTTCGACTCCATAAAGAATGAGCGGTTTATTCTGCCGCTCATTCCCTTATATTCCTAACAGAATTTTGCACACTAGGAGGATCGCATAAGAGATGATCGATTTTTCTATCTTGTTTGATCACATGGATATGTATCTCAAAGGCTTTTGGAACACCTTGCAGGCGAGCCTGCTTGCTCTCGTCGGGAGCTTTGCACTGGGGACGCTCTTTGCGATCTTTCGGATTTCTCCGATTCGACCACTCAAGTGGATCGCTACGGCTTACATCGAGTTTGTTCGTAATATCCCGCTGATTCTCGTCGTTTTCCTCTTTTTTGTGGGCCTGCCGGCAATAGGTATCATACTGAATCCGTTCATTGCAGGTACACTCGGCTTGACCGTGTATACGGCAGCATTTATCGCGGAGACGATCCGCGCAGGCATTCTGGCGATTCCAAAAGGACAGACAGAAGCCGCTCGTTCCTCGGGATTGACGTACGGGCAAACGATGCGTTATATCATTTTGCCGCAAGCGATCAAGGTCGTGATCCCGCCGATGGGCAACCAGTTTATCAATCTCGTAAAAAACTCCTCGGTATTAGGTGTGATTGCAGGTCTTGACCTGATGTACTATGGAGACCTGATTTCCGCTGATACGTTTGTTACCTTTGATGTGTACATTTTTGTAGCTGTTTTCTATCTGATTCTGACCCTTCCGTTGAGCGCGTTCGTTAGTTATTTGGAGCGACGCTTGGCTGGAAGCCGCTAAGAAGGAGGGGACATCATGGACTTTATCGGAGCCTATACGCCCAGTCATTTGACCTTCCTGCTCGAAGGCTTTTGGGTCACCTTGCAGGTCGCTTTCTTATCAATAGTCTTCAGCTTTACTATTGCGATTATCGTAGGGGTTTTGCGTTACGCAAAAATTCCCGGAGTCTCACAAGTTCTTGGGACAATCGTAGAGCTGATTCGCAATTTGCCGCTCTTGTTGATTATTTTCTTTACGTATTTTGCTCTCCCGGAAGTGGGAATCAAGCTGGACAAGTTTTGGGCAGCTGTTCTGGCGTTAGTTATTTTCGAAGCAGCAATGTTGTCGGAAATCGTGCGAAGCGGTTTAAATTCGGTCGAAAAAGGACAGATTGAAGCTGCACGTTCTTCTGGTCTGAATTATGTCCAGACACTGTGGCATGTTGTCCTGCCACAGGCTCTCAGAAGAATGGTTCCGCCGATTGTGAGCCAATTCATTTCGCTCTTGAAAGATACGTCGCTGGCTGTTGTAATCGCTTTGCCAGAGCTGATGAACCATGCGCAAATCATCAACGGACGCAATGTCAACTACGTCATCCCGACCTTCCTGATGATTGCAGTGATGTACTTTGTCGTCAACTACGCGTTGTCAGTCGTCTCCAAGCGACTGGAAAACAAGCACGCTTAATCGTTCTATCTTTGCAGATCTTCGATTCTTAGTAAAATAAGAATAGGAGATCTTTTTCCGTGTGAAAGGAGCAGCTATGCGAGAACGCCTTTTGATCCTGTTTATTATCATGCTGGCAACTGCTTTTTTTGGAGAGATGAAGGTAAACCCCGTAGGAGGGTCTTTTCGTTTTTCCTTGGGCATCGCTGCTTTCTTTTTCGGGTTGCTGTGGTTCTCGTCCGTACCTGTATTGTTGACGGGATTTTTTACAGGGACGTTTATCTTTGGATTTCGCGTCGGGATGGATGTCTTTTTTACGTACCGTCCGTACATGGAGAGTGTGGCTGCGCATCTTCCCTCCGCCTTTTACTATTTCAGCTTTACCGTTCTATTTTATTTGCTCCGTGCGCGTAGCTATCGCGAGTCTCCTCTATGGTTAGGGCTGATAGGTGCATCCATTGATTTTGTTTCCAATGTGGTAGAGATTCAGGTGCGACAGTATTTCACTGATTTTTCGCCAATCACTTGGCAGAGCTTTTTGATGCTTCTCTTCTTTGGGGTCTTGCGCAGCTTTTTTGCTGTTGGTCTGTACAACAGCTTTTCGATCAGGCAGTTGCGGGCAGTGGGAGAGGTGCGTCAGCAAGAGTTGGAGCGTCTGCGGATGATCAATACGGAGCTGTATGAAGAAGCCTTTTACTTGCGCAAATCGATGACACATCTGGAGGAAATTACGCGCGAGAGCTACCAGCTCTACAGGCGCCTGCTCACCTCGGATCATGGGGAATCCCCGACGGCCTTGGCGATTGCCGAGAATGTGCATGAAGTGAAAAAAGATTCGCAGCGGATGCTCGCTGGCATTTCCAAGCTAATCAATCAGGAGGGACTAGCACCACAGCTACCGATCAAAGAGCTGTGTGAGCTGGTTGCGCGCGCGAATCAGAAATACGCAGAGATGTTGGGAAAAGATATACGAATAGAGTGGCGCTGTAACATCAACCTGTCTACAAGCCAAATCTATGCACTGCTCTCCGTGCTAAACAACCTGGTAGCCAATGCAGTAGAGGCGATTCCCATGTCGGGACGGATTGAGCTGAATGTGAAGCTAATTCATCGGCATCTGGTGTTCAGTGTACTTGACAGTGGTCCGGGAATACCGCTGGAAGAGCAGGAATGGGTTTTTCAGCCCGGGTATACGACGAAATACGATGAACAAGGAAATGCATCTACCGGGATTGGACTGACGCATGCCCGCGGAATTGTCCAAAGCCTGCAAGGAAGCCTACGCATTTTACCTGACCAGAAGCAAATGACGCACTTAGAAATGCAAATTCCGACCGACCAATTGCTCGGAGGGGAGGGAGTGTAAGCAATGATACGTTTCTTTTTAATTGAAGACGATGCGGTAGTGCGCCGCATGCTTGAACGGATTATTCAAGACAGCGGGTTGGGCGAAATTGTAGGGCAAGCCAGCGATGGTAGTCACGTATCGATTGATCAATTGTATGGGGTCGATGTTATTTTGATCGACTTGTTGATGCCGGGGCTCGATGGCATCCAAACGATCAAAAAGTTGCAGACAGATGGCTTTGCGGGTCGCTTCATCATGGTGTCACAGGTGGAGAACAAGGAAATGATCGGGGAGGCTTATTTGCAGGGGATTGATACCTTTATTCAAAAGCCGATCAACCGCCTGGAAGTCATGGCTGTGTTGAAGCGGGTATCGGATTACTTGTCTCTGGAAGCATCTCTGCAAACCATCCGCAAATCATTGCAAATCCTGGATGTCAAAGCAAAAGAACCGCATACGAGCGGCTTGAAAAGTCAGTCGTCCGATCAGGGGACCCTCTCACAAAAAGCAAGAAAACTGCTGTTGCAGCTCGGAATCGCGAGTGAAGCGGGTGCTCCTGATCTGCTATTGATCATGGAATGGCTCGTACAAGATGAGCGACAAGGAGACAAGCTGCACGAATTGCAGCTCAAGGAACTGTACACACAAATTTTGTTGAAGGTGCATGCCAGCATGGATGAGCATGGAATTACCAAAGAGGTGCGTGCCATGGAACAACGGATGCGCCGGATGGTCCTGCAAGCCTTTACGCATCTTTCCTCATTGGGGTTGACCGACTATGCCAACCCTACCTTTGAACACTTTGCACCACGACTGTTTGACTTTCAAGAAATTCGCCTACGGATGCAAGAGCTGGAGGCGGGCGAAAAAACGACGAAGTGCCGGATTAGCGTGAAAAAGTTTTTATCTGTCTTTTATATGGAAGCAAAGGCGCTATAAATAGCAAAAACGCGGGAGCCGATCAAAACGATCGAATCTCCCGCGTTTTTCTTATTCATGCCTTTGCCTGATTCACAAGCTCAGAAAAGGCACCATACAAACCAACTTGCCCATACTGCTGCTGGTACTCCTTTATCGACCCATCACGCACGATTTTCCCGTTCATCAGAAAAATAGCCCGATCCGCCACAGCGTCTGCCACCTGTAGCTGGTGAGTCGTAAAGAGAACGGATTGACCCGTGAGCTTTACTTCCCGCACGAGATCGACAAATGCATCCATCCAATACGGATCGAGTCCGTTGGTCGGTTCATCGAGAACGACGAGTGCAGGCTTTGCCAATATTGCTTGGGCAAACAGAAGACGCTGCTGCATGCCTTTGGAGAACTGAGACACCCGTTTGTTTCTCGCTTCATGCAGTCCCACCATTTTCAGCAGTCGATCCGCCTCTTGTGCAGTGCGATTGCGCAGGGAAGCGTAAAATTCGAGCGTTTCTTTGGCAGTAAGTCCGGCAGAGAACGTAAAGTGATCCGGCATATAACCGATTTCTTGAAGATAATCGACGCGATTATCGTTCCAGTTTAACCCGTTTAGCTGAATGGTTCCCGAAGAAGGCGGAAGAATACCGACCAGCATCCGCAGGATCGTACTTTTCCCTGCTCCGTTCCCGCCGCATAAGGCGACGACCTGACCGGGTTCAATGTTCATACTGAACGGGTGGACGATTGTTTTTCCATTAATTTCCTTGGATACCTGATCGATGGTTAGTCCAAACGTATTCATTGCATTACCTTCTTTCCCATACCCGGATGGCGATGAACAAGGTCGCACTGATCCAGAGCAGACTGAGTACGACAAAGATGAGATCACCAAGCGGAGAATCAGCCCAGTACACCCATTGGTAGTATTCAGGTCCAAAGATCGAGCCACCGCCTAATCTGGCAACGGAAAAGATTCGTACAAACTCCGCTGGGTTGAGAAACGTTGCGAGCTGAAGCAGAGGCTTGATCCATGTATAAGGGACGAAGCTAAGCACAGAGATGAGAAGGGTAGGCCATGCCAGAATATAGAAGAACCAGATGCTGACACCCATCGTCAAAGCCTGCCAACGGTTTTTACTAATGGCGCCAATCAGCATAGCAATGCCCAAAAATAACAGAATAAGACAGATTGAAAAGGCAAGCAAAAACAAGAGAGTCGAAAATGCAAAGCTTTTTCCTAACAGCATGCCAGCTACACCAGACAACCCATACCCGAAGCTGACGATCGCGACTAACACGAGTGCTTGCCCCAAGTATTTCCCCAGCAAGAAGGAGGAGGTCTTCATGGCGTAGGTAGATAGGAGCTGCCAGCTTCCCTCTTCTTTTTCCGCCGTTAAGGAAAAAGAGGAGAGAAGCATCGTCATCAGTGGCAGCAAATACAAAATCAGATTCAGCATGGTACCTGTCGTATACGTATAACCCTTCATGTAGGACTGCGATTGGATAATCAAGAGCCCCAAACTAAACAGGGAGAACAGAGCCATAAACGAGTAGGACCATGGGTTGCGAAAGCCTACCTTCACTTCTCGTTTGGCAATCAGATTGATGTGCAAAGACTCCACTCCCTCTGTTAGTTATGTGTAGTTGGGGTAGTACTGTTGCTTCCGTGATCGGCCGGCTTGCTTTCGTGACCGCCATTATGTTGACCTTCGGAGGAATGACCCTCGGAAGAATGACCTTCTTTGTTCATGTGCTTACTCATGCCATTTTCCCAGCTATGATTTTTTAACTCATCCGCACTCATGACAATGCCTTTCTTTTGTTCTTGAACGAAGCTGTCTGCAGCAGACTTCTCTTTAAAAGAATAGATGCCATATGTCATTGGCGTTTTGAAGTCTTTGTCGTAAGCGTAGGTAGCTTTCTCTGCCTTTGTCCATTCTGCTGTGTAGTAATCGCGGACAAATTGTACAGCCACGTTATCGGTTCCATTCTCTTTCGTCCAGTTGTTCAAGCAGCCGAGATCGTCGAACTTCAGTGCTTTTCCATCTTTTAAGACGATTTCAGTAGCATTGTGATCGTTAGGGACATGCATTTTGCAAAGGTCGCATTTGTCTACGCCTTCCGCGATATCTACAGGTTTAGGCTCTTCGTTTCCGCAGCCGACCATAAGCAGGCTAATGCCGATAATTGCCCCGATTGTTGTACCCCATTTTTTCATTTTGTTCATGATTTTCTCACTCCTATATAAATGATCGAACAGCTTCCTATTAACAAGATAAGTCCAAGAATGCCTGCACCCCAACTGCTCGTTTGCCCGGCTTCAATGAGCACGGTGTCCGAGGGTTGCATTAAAGGAGATGCGTCCTTGATTGCTGAGCCGGCCCCACTTGTAAACAAGCCTTCCAGAAACACGAATCCCGGAGCTTGGAAAAACAACTGGTAGGCAGGAACCGCATCGGTCAAACCCAGGTAAAAAGGATTCATCTCGTACGGCAAATCACTGCGGGAATCCCCGTTCACATCGAGTCCTTGCAGATTGTCCCAGTAGTTTTTGTTTAAGTCATTGTTCTGACTATCCTGGGCTTGCGCTTGGATGACGTTGGAGACGAATTGATTATCGGTTAATACGTTGTCAGATGAGGCCAAAAACTGCATGCCGATAAAGTTGAGACTGAGTAAATTGTTTTTGACTGTAATTCCGGATGATTGCTCTAAATACAGTCCAACGCGGTTCCCTTCAATCGTGTTGTTTGCAATCAGCGTATCCTGTACGGTTATGAGAAGAATTCCTTGCGAGCCAGGATTTTTTTGCGATTTCAAAAATTGATTGCCGGTAACCGTCAGTTTGCGCGACTCCATAAGCTGGGAGCCTGTCACATTTTCCATTCCAATGTTGTTGATGACCGTCGTATCAGAGGTGCCCATGAAGTGATAGCCGTACCGCGAGCTCGTCACCAGATTTTGTTCTAGATGGTTTCGATCGCTATTTTCGACGTAAAAGCCATCTTCGACATTCGTCACCTGATTTTTAATGAAACGGTTATGATCCGATTCACGCACGTCAATTCCGTTTCCTCGTCTCGCTTTTTCTGTTTGCTTTGGCTTTACTTCAGGCTGTGCTCCGTGATTATGTCCAGAACTGGTCGTTGGGCTGCCATCACCTTTGATTTTTCCGATGACTTGAACGTTATGCAGCGTGTTGTAGTCTGCTTGCCGTAATTGAATACCGATCCCTTTCGTTTCAACGATGACATTCTCCAGAAAGTTTTGATCGCCACGGATGACAAGAGCGGCTACGTCACTGTTGATTCGCTTGTCCACGATATGGATTCCTTGCACGCTCACATTGTCGCTTTCAATCGTGAGCGTAGCCTCTTCCTCGGTCGGATTGATGATCTTCACTGGATCATTGGCTACCAATTGAATCGGCTTGGTAATGCGGATAGGACCTTTGTACAAACCATACGGGATGGTAACGGTATCGTTAGGGCGTGCTTGATCAATCATCGCCTGCAAGGAGTCAGTATCCGTAGTCGTTGCCTTGGCTGTGATAGGCAGCTGGAGAGCAACGATACAAATGACGGAGACGAAAAGTAGCGGGAGAGATAATTTTCGATCGTTCCATCGTAATGACAGGGTGCATCCTCCCCATTCCACTAGAGAGCTCTCTTGTTATTGCCGGATCATCGGCTGCTAGCTACATTTAGGATAACAGCCTCTTTTCATTTTTGTATGACTCAACCGGGCTATAAAACGTGTCAAAAAACGCAACGATTATAAAAAATCGAAGGGTTGAGAGGTTTACACCTGAGGTGGCATTGTGTAATTGAAGCGGTCATACTAAATGTGAGAGAAGGAAGAAACGGAAAGGAGAGACGATAAATGGATACAAACATAGAAAAAGCACTGCGCACGACGCTGGAGTATTGGGATCGGATGAAAAAGAGCCACGAGGACGAAGCGGAGGACGATGCGAATCAGTTTGAAGCTTCGTTTTACCGCATGATGGATCACATTCGCGAGTGGTACGATCAGCTGGGAACGAAGCCTGATACGGTAGAGGATGCATTGCTTCTTCCGGACATGGCAGAGGTTGCGGAGCAGCTACCGGTAGAGATCATGCTAAATTTTGAAACGGAGCTAGAATTGATCGTAGATGGGCAAATTCGGGAGGATGATGAGAAATACGACTAAAAACAGAGAACTTGTTGCATCCTATCCTTGACATGATTTACTAGAATTTTGTGTTTGGGGAGGGTAAGCACAAGTGGTACCTACTCTGTTATGCGTCATTATCATCATCCTTCTTCTGCCACCGATTGTATTTTTCGGTTATATGTACGCCCTGTCTAAACAACCGAAGCACTCCATTATTCGTTCCCATCCTTTTTTGGGGTGGATGCGTTATTTGCTGGAAAAGCTCGGGCCTGAGTTTCGCCAGTATTGGTTTGAATCGGATACAGAAGGGAAACCGTTCTCACGTTCTGACTTTGTCGGTATGGTTTATGCGGCCAAATACAGGACCGACCTGATTTCGTTTGGTGGAAAACGCGATTACGAGAAGCCTGGTTTCTATTTATCCAATGCGATGTTCCCGAGGCTAACAAGTGAGCTGAGGGTAGATAACGAGAAAGTCGTCCCTGGCAAAAAGTATGAGATTACCCATGAGGGACTTTTTACAAGAAGAGAAAAGTTTATCGAGGAACAAGAGGTTAAGCCGTGGATGTTACATGACGAGGATGTCATTGTTGTGGGCGAAAACAGAAGGCAGCCCTGGCGGCTAAAAGGGATGTTCGGTGCTTCAGCTACCTCCTTTGGAGCAGTGGGAGAAAACTATATCATGTCCGCTGGGTATGGGGCACGTATGGCAGGCGGCTCTTGGATCAATACAGGAGAGGGTGGCGTTGCAGAAGTTCACCTCTCAACAGGCGTAGATATTATTTCGCAAATCGGGCCAGGGATGTTTGGCTTCCGTGATGACAAGGGCAAGTTTTCGCTCGAAGAATACAAGAAAAAGGCAAGCATCCCGAACATCAAGGCGTTCGAACTGAAATTTCATCAAGGGGCCAAAATACGAGGGGGGCACCTCGAGGGCTCCAAGGTCACGGAAAAAGTCGCGGCAGCAAGGCTGGTACCTGTGGGACAAACAGTCAACTCACCGAACCGCTTCGAGTTCCTCACCAATCCGGATGAAGCCTTGCGTTTCATCGGTAGTTTGCAGGAGGCGGGAGGCAAGCCGGTGGGAGTAAAAATTGTCGTCGGTGATCCAAAGCGGTTGGAGCATTTTTTTGAGAAAATGCTGGAGCTGTCCATTTACCCGGATTTCATTACGGTTGACGGTTCTGAGGGCGGTTCAGGCGCAATGTTCAAGGCAATGGCAGATGGCATGGGCTTGCCGCTTTACGCCGCGCTCATCATTCTCGATGATACGATGAGGAAATTCGGCGTACGGGACCGCATCAGGATTTTTGCTTCCGGCAAGCTCGTTACCCCTGACAAAGTAGCAATCGCCATGGCATTGGGAGCGGATTGCGTCAACTCCGCGCGCGGCTTCATGATTGCAACTGGCTGCATCATGGCGATGCAATGCCACACGGGTAAATGTCCCACAGGGGTCACTACGACGGATTCCAAATACCAGGAGGCGCTGGTTCCGGCAGAAAAGCAGTGGCGTGTGATGAACTATATTTTGCAGTTGAGGGAAGGCTTATTCTCGCTGGCGGCAGCATGTGGCTTGGAGAGTCCGACCGAGCTTCGGAGAGAGCATGTCGTTTTTACCAACGAAAGCGGGGAGACCATACGTGTGGTTGACTTGTTTCCGTACCCGGTCGCGTCTAGATAAGTATTTACAAAGAAGATAAATAATGGTATGGTGAATAAATCAGGCTATAGTACACCTTCCTTCTAACCTAACTAAAGCGATTAGGGGTACTGCTTTCCTGATTTTTTTAACGTATAGGAATTTATAAGCGGTACGCTTATGAATTCCGGAGCGCATGAAAACTTTCCGCTAAAACGCGATCGCTCCTCCATGAATAGGCCTCGATAGAAGTTTTCTTATGCCTATTATTAAAATGAAAAAGGCCGTATGATCCTGTGCAAGCGATCATGCGGCCTTTGTTTATGTCTAGCGGCTTCCAGTCCATTGGGCACAAATGATAAGGAGAATCAATTAGTTGGTATATCAGAAGTGTTGTGGGGCTGTTTTGCAACAGGTGGCGAGAAGCGACGGGTTTATGTTTCGTTCCTCGAGGAGGAGAGCTTTACCATCTGACAAAGTTGAAGTAAGATGGGTAAAAAATACAAAAAGGAATAAAAAGTCAGGTTTGTACACCTTCTTTCTGAGCTAACGGTTTGGTTCACCAGTAGGAGTACTGCTTTCCTGATTTTTTTCGTGATGCCAATGAAAAATCAAATCTACCTTCGCCGGAAAAATAAAATTATCGTACAGCAGGGGCAGCATGAACTGCCTACCTCTTATTTAGCTGCGGCTTTGCGCAATATAGAGAGCTTGGGCTATACCTTTTCACTGGAATTGCTTGAAAGAATTCGGACGCTGTCGGAAGGCGAGTTTTTTGCGCTCTATTCGGATGTGGTAACTGTACTCAAGGAAAAGACCGGGTCATCCTGCCAGTACAAGCCGATGTATCCGAATTTTCCTAAGCAAGTCATGGAGGCTAGCGAGGGTGAGCTGTTTGTAAATGCGATCATTCATTACTTGACGTTGGACCTTCCTGTGCACGAAGTGAAAAAACGTTTGCCTTTGCTAAGAGAATCTCGCCTGAAGCTGATTCATTTGGGCACAGATGAAGAGCTGCTACAGGTAGGAATGAACTTGCTGCGCGCCAATAGCTCGTTGTCCGCTACTGACAGGGAAGACTTGGAGGGCTTGATTCAGGCCTATGAAGGAGTCGCAGAAGCTCTGCCAGCAGAGATTCCTCAAAAGGAAAACGTGGCGATCGCTGCTAGCCTGTTACTCAAGTATGACAAGCTTCCTGCAACCTTTTTTGCTAATTACTTCAAGACTGCGACAGATGTATTGCGTCTGGCGGTGGCGTTGTCTGACGGGGATGTGAGCTTGGCAAAACCTGCAAAATTTCGCAAGTTCAAACGCGGGGAAAGAAGGCTGCTCCTTGGCTTGCTGGAAGCTAGCTCGAATATCGTAGAAGACATGAATCGTTACAAAAACAGATGGATTCGTCTCGGGGAAATTTTGCACCCATTTGAATATAAGGATCGCTATCCGAAAGCGGCCGAAGCATTCGATATTTTGCGCAACAATCACAAGGTCGAGACGTTCAATAGTCAAGTGGAGCAGGCGCTGGTCCGTGCGGATGTGAATACGGCGATCAAGCTGCTCGAACAGCGTCCAGGGGAATTTGCTCGTCGTCTGGATCATTTGTTGCGTTTGACGGAGCAGGGGAGTCCAGTCCTTACTGCCTTCGAGAAAATTGCGGATGGTGTATCGACTCCAGTTCTTTTGCAAGTCATGAATCACTTCGACAAACGGGACAGCTACGGGGAATGGCGGACCTTTTTTCCGAAAGGGCAAGTGGCGAAAGTACAGGCAATCGAAAACCGAGTGCCAGGCTTGCAAGAGGACATCAGAAAGAAAGCAGGAGATATTTGCCGGAAATCATTGTTGAACCGTTTTGCCCAATTGCCGTCGCTGGGTAACGTCTATATCGATCCGCGGCTACAGGAGCATCTCGTTCCGTTTTCGATGCGATCCGCCAGCAAGGCATTGCGCACGATTACACGCGGCTCCCGTCTATCGATCCCGGATGGAGGAACGATTCGCTTTTTCCTGTGGTGGAGGGAAGGGATCGTCAACGATGTCCCTACAGGCAGAGTCGATATCGATTTGTCTGCCGTACTCTATAACAAAGACTGGAAGTACATGGAGCATATTTCTTATACCAATCTACGTTCCGACAAGTACCAAGCGTACCATAGCGGGGATATTGTGGAGGCTCCCGAAGGCGCGTGCGAATTCATCGACATCGACATTGAATCTGTCATCCGCTATGGCGGTCGATATGTCGTTATGAACCTGTATTCGTTTACGAGTCAGCCTTTTTGCGATTTGCCTGAATGCTACGCAGGCTGGATGATTCGGTCGGCGCCACAAACAGGAGAAATTTTCGAGCCGCAGACGGTACAGGACAAGATTGATCTCGCCGCAAACACGCAGATTTGTATCCCGGTCATTCTGGATCTCATGGAGAGAAAAGTGATTTGGACGGATATCGCCCTGAATTCCGATCCGCGGTTTGCCAACAATGTGGAGTCCAATGCCGGAGGGGTGGAGCTGATGGGAAGAGCGCTCACCTCGTTGGTGAAGACTACCCTGCATGAGTTGTTCATGCTTCATGCACAGGCGAGAGGGACGCTGATTAATCAAGCTGAAGAGGCAGATACGGTATTTTCCTTGGAGGAAGGGATTACGCCGTTTGATACGGAGATCATCATGGCGAATTTTATGCAGTAAGGTTAGGGGAGTGTAAGGCTTGGGTTCGGTATTGTACCGGACTCAAGCCTTTTTATTTTGTCTATTCTAGTTGGAAATTTTTCTCCTTTGTTCATGAAAATTTCAAATAAAACCCAATTAATAGTCAGAATGAGCTATTTTTTTGCTAGTAACTGGAACTCTATAATGTCAAATGTAATTGGTCAATCCAATTTGGAAAGAGGGGGAAAAAGAAGTGGAAGCGGATTCGTTTTATTGGGAAATGGTCAAGAAAAATATTGGCGTGTATACCACTGAGGAACAAAAACGCTTAAAGGACGGAAAGGTCATCATATTTGGACTTGGCGGGGTTGGGGGGATGGAAGCGATTCTTTGCGCCCGCATGGGGATCGGGCATGTCACTGGAGTAGATCCTGATGAATTCGAGGTTTCTAACATCAATCGTCAGATGCTGGCTACGGTACATTCATTGGGTAAACCAAAAGCGGCGACGGCTGAAGACGTTCTTCCATCCATTAACCCATACATATCTGTTCGATGCGTCCAAGCAAATGTTGATGAAGACAATGTGCTTGAACTGATGAAGGGGCATGATCTGGTGATTGAAGCTGTGGACGATATCCCCTCCCGCGTCATCATCCACCGGACCGCGCGTGAGCTGGGCATACCAAGCGTGGGTATGTCAGGAAGCCCCCCAACCCGCGGATTTGTCTCTTCCTTTTTTCCAGATGGCATCTCGTACGAAACAGCATTGAACATTCCAGGAGCAGGGGAGAAGCTGACCAATGAAGCGTTACGCCAAGAGATTGCCGACATAAAAAAAGCCAGGGCTTGGCACTCTGTCAAAGAAGGAGCTCCAAAGGAATGGGCTGAGGATTTTTGTGAGGGAAAGGCTGGCTGGATTATTACACCGGTTCGTGCCCATCTCATAGCGCTTTTCAGCTTTCATGAAGCCGTGCAAATCTTAACGGGCAGAGAACCGTTGGCACGTGCACCCAAAGGCGTTCTCATTAATCTAGATACGGACACACCGGTAAAAGTGACAACTCCCCCTGAGGGAACGTGGAACTATGCAACATTATAACGATTTTGAAAGAACAAAGGAGATGATCGCATGCCATTGATAGAAAATAGCCAATTATATAACAACAGTTTTACCCGCAATTTCGGAATCATTACGAGTGAGGAGCAAGCCAAACTGCGTAATGCTAGAGTAACGGTGGTAGGGGCAGGCGGCGTAGGAGGAATCACATTGATTCAACTCGCCCGGATGGGTGTAGGGAAGCTTCATGTCATCGATCAAGACTCGTTTGAGGAAAGTAATCTCAATCGCCAAATGCTCAGCTTTGTCAGCAAAATCAACTCTCCAAAGGCGGAAGTAGCGAAGGAAATACTTCACGATATCAATCCAGAGCTGGAAGTAAAGGTAACAAGGGAGTTTGTTACCGAAGAAAATGCACGTGATCTGCTGGGTGATACAGATGTGATTGTAGATGCTACGGATAATCTGGTTGCACGGGTAATCATCCATAGAACAGCAGCTGATATGGGTATTCCCTCCATCTGGATTGCAGTAACACCACCTTTCCGGGGAGGAGTCATGTGCATGACACCCGACTCCATGCCCTATGAGGTCGCCATGAGACACCCTTCCTATCAACAGCCTCTCACGCCAGAGATGCGTAAAAAAATTAATCAGATCAAAGACGAGCGTGCAAAGTATTCCGTCTCGCAAGGGGCTTTGCCTGAATGGGCAGATGCCTATGTAAAGGGAGAGGCTCCATGGGCAGTGCTTGCTCCGGTAGCGAATATCGTCGGCGTATTGGCTAGCTTTGAGGCATTCAAACTAATCATTCAGAGACCAGACCTATTGCCAGCCGTTGCTCCCAATCTAGTCAAAGTCAATTTAGCTTCCGTCCAAATGGTACAGGTGGAAACCCCGGCAGAGGGAAGCTGGGATAACACGCTACTATAAGGACTCCTATGTTGCCTACCACCATTATCTTACTGGTAATCGCTCTTTTGTCATTCGTGGCAAAGGATATGGTTCTCGTCTACGCTTCCCTCTTGCTGCTCGGATTATCTTTGCTAAAAGCAGTGCCTGTCATGGATGCAATCCAAAAACCAATGTTCCATATGGGTCTGTTTTGTCTAATGGTATTCTTGTTGATTCCGATTGCCAAAGGAAAATATGATTTCATCTCCCTTGGCAAGGAAATGGTCAGTTGGAAAGCAATGATAGCCATTTTAGCAGGTTTTATCATCTCTTATGTCGGGGGAAAAGGCTTAAGTATTTTGCCAGATCAACCGGTTGTTTTCATAGGCGTAACACTTGGAACACTTTTGGCAGTACTACTGACTAATGGGCTGCCCGCAGGCTTAATCATTGCAGCTGGATGCATTGCGTTGCTGTCGAGAATCTTCAATTTCTAGCACCCTCTAAATCTAATTTGAAAGAAGTGCCAAACTATGAATCTCAATCATCAAATGAAAAATCATTTTCTTATGCTAGTCCTATCTTTAGGGCTGCTTGTTCAAGGGTGTTCAACTCCTACTTCCCCTAATCAAAATAGTACAACACAAGCTCAATCAGTAGTGGAATCCACCAGTGAGGTCGTAACGGAAGAGCTGAAAGTGCCAAGTATTGACCAGGACGTCTCCTTATATGTGAGGCATATGAGTGCCAAAAACAAGGAAAAGTACACCAACAATGAGGTTGTATTGTTTCTTGAACCATTTAGCGTACCTACTGCCCAAGCATTTGATGTTCCGGGATACTCCTGGATGGAGGAATACGCAAAGAAAGGTTACGACACATGGGCGATGGACTTCCGAGGGTTTGGGCATTCTACCCGACCAGTTGAAATGGATCAACCGCCTGTAAAGAATGCTCCTGTCGTCCGTGCCACTGAGGCGGTAAAAGATTTGGAGGCTGTGGTACAGCACATCAAGCAAACGCGGCAAGTCGAAAAAGTCAGTATTGTAGGATGGTCATGGGGTGGAGTTGTTGCAGGAATGTACGCGACGGAACATTCCGATGAAATTGAAAAACTCGTACTTTATGGTGTTATGCATGGTTTTTCCTTACCTTTGATGGCAACTCCATTTGAATCAAAAGGGAAGCCAGGTGAAATTAATCCCAATTTACCAGCGTACCAGGTTGTCCAGTTTGACAAGGCCATGCACCATTGGCACATGATGCTAGATAAGCGTGATCTGGTTTCTGATGAGGCAATGAATGCTGTATCCAAGGTCTTTGTAAACTCTGATCCTAACAGCAGCAAGCAGCCTGAACAATCGATCCGCCGTCCAATGGGACCCTTGGTAGATCTGTATTACATCTGGACGGACAAACCCATTTTTGATGCAACGAAAATTACGACGCCAGTGTTGATCATTCGAGGAGATCTGGACTTTTTTGCCGATAAGTCCCTCTTCCATAAACTGACCAATGCATCTGCAAAACAAGAAGTGGTTATCAAAGATGCCACACATTGGGTGTTGTATGAAAAAAATCGTGATCAACTCTTGCGTGAAACAGACGAATTCCTGAAAAAGTAAGTAAACCCGTAAGGATGTGCTGGAAATGAAGTCGTTTCAAATTTTGGATGCAACGCTGCGAGAAGGAGAGCAGCAAGCAGGCGTTCGCTTCACATGCGAAGACAAGATTCGCATACTGCATCTCCTGGAAAGCTATCATATAGACCTCATAGAAGTGGGCCATCCTGGAATTTCTGCCCTGGATGAAGAAATCTGCCGAAAAGTGGCTCAATCGGCAAGACGAGCGCAAATATTAATGCATGCGAGAGCTACTGTTGAAGAAGTCCATGCAGTAAAGCGCGCGAAAGCAGACTGGGTGGGGATATGGGCTTCCATTAATGATGTGTCTATCCAAACCAAATTCAGTCACCACCAGGAAAGCTATGTAAAAGAGAAAGTCCAACAAGCTGTTATCGAAGCAAAAAAGCTTGGCTTACAGGTTCGATTCACGATTGAAGACGCTTCACGGACAGAGTGGGAAAAGATATCCAGCTTAGGTCATGTTGCTTTGCAGGCAGGCGCAGATCGCGTTAGTTTGGCAGATACTGTCGGGATATGGGAGCCTGATACATGCAAAAAAATCGTAACTCGTGCCATTGAGGAATTTGGTTGCGAAATTGAAGTTCATCTTCATAATGATTTCGGTCTTGCTCAAGCGAATGCGCTGGCGGCTATTGATGCAGGCGCTTCTGTCATTGATACGACAATTTTAGGGATCGGTGAAAGAGCTGGCATTACTGACTTGATCCAGCTTACGGTTGCATTGCAAAAGCTGCGAAATGATCAGCGTTATTCTTTGGATAAAATTCCCGAGCTTGTACAAGCGATACGTCTGACGACAGGGTATAGACCGGACGAACTGCGCCCTATTACTGGGCAAAATGCCTTTACACATACATCGGCTTACCATGTCCAAGCCGTAAAGAAAAATTCCAAAGCGTATGAGCCATTTCCTCCCGAAACAATTGGAAGAACACGGCTTCTCGAAGAAAAGCGTCCTCCAATAGGAACCCCAAAGCTGCCTGTTTCCTTACAGGTAGGAAAGCCGTTTCCCAAAGGTGCTTCAGAGCTACAGTATCATCGTGACGGTCCAGGGATACGTTGGGTTATGATGGATTCGCGTGTGGATGAGCGAGCCTCATTTTATGTGATCCAAAGGATATTTGAATTAGGCGATTTGTCCGGTATTCCTGAAAAGCATGTAGACAGACATGCGCATCATTGTGACAGTGCCTTCCTCTTTTGGGGAGATGCACCTGATGGTACTGGTCTGATGTGTCATGTTCAACTCGGTGAAGAAGAGAAGACTGTTGAGAGTCCAGCGGCTATTTTTATCCCGGCAGGCGTCGAGCATTCCTATCACTATGTGTCAGGTCGCGGAACTTATACAAATATTGTATTGTCGCCTGAATACAACAAAAGCCTTTTGGTATCAGCAGCATCTTCTGAAATACCAGTGACCTAAGCGGTACAGGAATTTGTTGAGTGTGAAGAGTGGGAGTCCATCAGGGCATGAGTACGGGATCGACCGGGCTCATGCCCTGCTTGAGTATTTGTGGTTACATCGACAAAACTCCGCCATAGATCGGTTCTTGCTGCGTTCTTTGTCCCCAAGTGCGTGTTCCGTATTCGAAATGCCACCATTCTTTCGGATAGTTGACGAATCCGGCAGCGGCTATCAAATGATAGAGCAGTCGGCGATTATCTCGAATATCAATGTCTTTTTGCTTAGACAGTGTCAGCTCTTCATAATAGCGAGTTGCAGCCCTTTCACTGAAATCATCGAAGTCTGTCCCCATCTCCAGCCAGCCATCAGGCCCTGCGATAGTCAGATCCACTGCACCGCCGGATAAGTGTGGGGACGGTTTGGAGAGGTCTGTTGTTGGATAAGCGACGAATTTGCTCAATTCTTCCGTGAGGGCGGGTCCTTCCTGCCAGCCTTGTAAAAGCAAGGCTTCACGGAAACGTTCATATAAGGACGCCTGTACTTCAAACGAGCGCCAGCCGTCCAGCACGACGAGCTTGTAGCCAACAGGCAGTTGGGAGGCTGCGGTGGCGAGCCTGCGTGCAGCCCCTTCTCGCAAAAAGGCTTCTGGCTGTGTTCCGGCATAGCCCTCGTGGTAGTAGGCTGGATAGACCGTGACTTGTTCCGAAAGGGAAGAGAGGGGGATCATCGGTTCGTCGCATTCCTTGATCGGCAGTGGGCTGGGCAGGACCATGTCTGGTATTTTTGGAATCGGAGAAAATAGCATGACTATCACATCCCTTTCGATAGTTTTGCCAATAGGGTAACGGAAATTTTCAGGTAAGTAAACGGTGATTATCTTAAATTTTCTGCCAATAGACGCCTGCGAGGAATCGGCAGCTTTTGCTTGAATCCTCGGTAGCTTTTGCTATTATTAAAGCAAGTGCTTGTCAACGAAACGAATGACATTTACATATGGAAGAGAAACAGGTCCTTGTTTTTGCGAAACCGATTCGCAGGAGCAAGGTTAAAAGGGAAGTTTGGTGAAAAACCAACGCGGTCCCGCCACTGTAAGAGAGTAGCTGTTCTTCAAGGCACCATGCCATCCACTGCCCATCCGGGAGCGGGAAGGAGAAGAAGAGCGATGATCCTCAAGCCAGGAGACCTGCCTGTTTTATGTTTACACTGATTTCCTTCGGGTCAAAGGAAGAGGTGAGGATTGTTGCTTTTCAACTATCCGCGCTTTGTTTTTCCTTACGTACTGGGGGAAACAGAGCGCTTTTTTTTGTGAAAAACGTCTCGACGTTTTTCATAAAAGTGGATGCGACCGCTTGCGGTCAACAAAACGGTCATGACCGTTTTGTTGCTTCGGAAAGTATGGATAAAACAGCGGAGTAAAATACGTCACTTTTTGAGGTGGTCACGATGGAGAAAAACGATAAGAAGCGGGGCTTGACCCTCGTTTACACAGGAGACGGCAAAGGTAAAACGACGGCAGCAGTCGGATTGGCTGTGCGGGCGACAGGGCGCGGAAAAAAGGTGCTGATGGTTCAATTCATCAAGTCGCCGGAGCGTACATACGGAGAAAAGATTATTTTCGATAAATTGGGCATTGAAATTGTGCAGATGGGCGTCGGCTTCACCTGGACGAAGACACCGGAGGAGCATCGTCAGGCATTGAAAGAAGCTTGGGCGTTTGCGAGCGAAAAGCTTTCTTCCGGAGCGTACGATGTCGTCATTTTGGATGAGCTAAATAATGCATTGGCGATTGACCGCTTCCCGATTGATGATGTGTTGCCATTGTCCGATGTATTGGAAGCGATTCAAAATAGGCCAAGTCATATTCACCTCGTGATTACGGGACGGGCAGCAAAGCAGGAGATTTTGGACATCGCAGATTTGGTGACAGAGATGAAGCCAATCAAGCATTACTACGATGAAGGGATTCCAGCTGTGCTGGGGGTAGAGTTTTGACAAGCGCAGGTGTAATAGAGACGTACGGTCATGGCGGAGACTTGCTGACGGCAGCACAGCGCTTTGGTCGAGAGCCCGGGCAGTTATTGGATTACAGTGCCAATATAAATCCGCTGGGGATGCCGGCAAGCGTTCGTGAGATGCTGCTGGCGTCGCTATCTGCTGTAGCGCATTACCCAGACCCTGGACATCGCGTGTTTCGTCGTGCGCTGGCGAAACGGCTGCAAATGCCAGAGGAATGGTTGCTGCCTGCCAATGGTGCAGCGGAGGCGATGGCACTGGCCATTCTCGGTCTTTCGCCGCAAACGGTTGGTGTGGTATATCCTTGCTTTTCGGAATACGCGCAACTTTCCAAGCAGTATGGAGCCCGTGTCATTGGCTGCTTCGGGAAGGAAGCGAACGGGTACAAGCCCGATGCTGCAGAGCTGTACACGCTTTTTACGCAGTCTGATCTCGTATTCGTCGGGTCGCCAAACAATCCGACGGGAATCCTGTATCAACCGGATGAGCTGCGCCAAATGGCGGAATGGACGAAAGAGACCAACACGTGGCTCATCGTGGATGAGGCTTTCCTCGATTTCGTGCAGGAAGAGCGGCAGTATACATTGGCGACGCAGCTGGAGCACTTTCCCCGTGTGATTTTGATGCGTTCGATGACGAAAATGTACGCGATCCCGGGATTGCGCCTGGGCTATGCGATTGCACATCCGGATGTTATTGCGAAAATGCGCCAAAAGCAAGTGAGCTGGAGTGTGAATGCACTGGCTCTTTTGGCAGGAGAACTGTGCTTGCGGGAGCAGGTATACGAGGAACAGACGCGCAGGCTTATCAAAACAGAACGTGCATATTTGACTGATTCCATCCGTAGTGAGTTGGGCTGGCATGTATGGCCTTCGGAGGCAAACTTTTTGCTGCTGCGCTCGCCAGAAGGATTGCCAGCCGAACAATTGCAGGCACGGCTCGGCAAAAAAGGCGTTCTGATCCGCAATTGTGCGATGTATCCCGGTTTGACGGCGCATGATGTGAGAATCGCAGTGCGTGGACGAGAGGAAAATGAAAGACTTCTGGCAGCGCTCCGCGAGGTCCATGCGGAAGGAAGTGAACAGCGATGAGCTTGGTGCTGGTAACAGGCGGTGTCCGTTCAGGAAAAAGCCGCTACGCGGAAGAGCTTGCGATGACGTTCGGCAGTCGAGTCCTGTACGTGGCGACAGGCAAGGCTTGGGATGATGAAATGAAGCAGAGAATCGAGTTGCATCAGGCACGTCGTCCGCTGGAATGGGGCTGTGTGGAGGTAGGAGAGCGATTAACCGATTACCACGCATTAAGTGAGCAGTATGGTGTGGTGTTGATAGATTGTCTGTCCACCTGGGTGAGTAATCGATTGATGAGCGTGGATGAGTCGGAATGGAGAAGTGCTTCGCATACGCAAGCCCTGCTGCAGGAGGCAGAGGCATGGCTGTCCCTCGTTCACAATTCCCCGCAAAAAGTCATTGCTGTCACAAGCGAGGTCGGATTGGGCGGTGTAGCCTTGAGTCGTTTGGGCAGATGGTTCGCGGATGTGCTGGGCGACGTCAATCAGAGAAGTGCGCGACAAGCGGACGCCGTCTATGCTGTTTTGTCGGGGATACCGTGGAGGATCAAGGGATGAATGCATTTTTACACGCGATCTCGTTTTTTACGCGTATTCCGGTTCCGTGGCTTCGTCCTTCCGAGGAGGCGTGGAGAAAAAGCGTCAACTGGTATCCCGCAGTTGGTTTGATCATCGGTTTATTGTTATGGGGTGTGCATCAGGCAGGACTGGTGTTGTTTAGTCCATGGATCGCCGCTATTTTGACGCTGGTCGCATGGGTATACGTGACTGGTGGTCTTCATATGGATGGGTGGATGGATCTCGCGGACGGTCTTGGCAGCAGCAGACCGAGAGAGCAAATCCTTACGATTATGAAGGACAGCCGCGTAGGTGCGATGGGCGTGCTTGCTGCGATTATGCTGTTGCTGATCAAGGCGGGTGGAGTCGCAGAGCTCGCACATCCGGGATGGGGCAGCTTTTTGATCGTAGCGCCAGTAGCAGCGCGGACCCATGTGCTTTTGTCGATCAAGCTCTGGCCGTATCTTTCGGCGGACAAAGGAATCGGAAAAGGCATCAGTGCCGGGCTTTCCGTATCCTCTATCATCGTGAGCTACATCATCATGTTTGTCGCAGGATGGTATCTTGGAGGCTTGCAGGTCATGACAGCTATTTTCCTGTCGCTATTGTTCGCTCTATGGTTTTCACGCTCGGTTGCAAAAAAACTGGGTGGTTTAAATGGAGACTGTTACGGGGCTGTTATTGAAAGCGGTGAAGCGGTCGTTCTCTTGGTGTTAGTCGGGAGCTGGTGGTTATGAAGCTGATTTGGATACGTCACGGGGAGACAGACAGCAATCGTGAGCAGCGATATTTGGGGCATAGCGACGTTCCTTTGAATGAGCGCGGGTATCTGCACGCGAGTGATTTGGCCAAGGAATTACCAGTGCTCATCGGGCGACCCGCTGCGATTTACTCGAGCGACCTGCTCAGATGCATGCAGACTGCCGAACCACTCGCAGCTGCTTGGGGGCTATCGGTTATTTCGGAGCCAGCACTCCGAGAGCTGTCTTTTGGCGAGTGGGAGCTGATGACCTACGACGAGCTGATGCTGTCGGACCCTGTGCGAGCCACAAGGTGGTACGACGATCCTTTTCGAAATCGGCCTCCACATGGGGAGAGTCTGGAAGAGCTGGGGATGCGCGTGGATCGTTGGCTACGTTCTTTGTTGCAGAGAGCGAGCAAGGAGGAGGCATCCGATACAGTCGTCATCGTCACACATGGTGGTGTAATCCGCTGGTTCCAGGCCGTGTGGCTCCAAAACAATCCTGATCGATATTGGCAGGTCGATGGCGTTAAGCATGGGAAGGCTCTGGTAGCGGAATGCTTGGGCGTGGAAGGGCAGAGCTGGATGCTACAACCGCTAGAGAGTAAGAGAGGGACAACATGACAGAAGTATGGATATTATGCGCGGCCTACTTGATTGATCGGGTGGTAGGAGACCCCCGGAGCCTGCCGCATCCCGTGATCATCATGGGCTGGTGGATTGCACGTTTGGAGCGGGTCATACGTTTTCTCGTCAAAGAGGAGGCGCATTTGAAGCTGGCAGGAGCCCTGTTCCCGCTCGTGATCGTTGGAGGCAGCTACGCTGTCGTTTGGCTGCTTTTATGGGGAGCGACGTTCATCCATCCGGTGCTTGCCTGGGTCTTGGGTGCCTGGTTGATTTCCACGACGATTGCGACAAAAGGCTTGGCCGATGCCGGGATGGAGATTGCCCGTCATCTTGTGGCTGGAGAAATGGAAGCGGCGAGACGCTCCTTGTCCATGGTAGTCGGACGCGATACAGAGCGGCTAGATGAACCGGAGGTATGTCGGGGAGCGGTAGAAACCGTGGCGGAAAACATCGTCGATGCGATTGTCTCTCCGCTGATTTTCGCAGCGATTGGGGGAGCACCGTTGGCAATGGCGTACCGTGCCGCCAACACCCTCGATTCCATGGTTGGCTATAAAAACGAGAAGTATCTGAATCTCGGCTGGGCGTCTGCCCGCTTTGACGATGTACTGAACTACATACCTGCCCGTTTGACGGCTTTGTTGCTCGTCGCGGCAAGCTGGCTACAGCGATTAGATTGGAAGCAGTGCTGGGCAAAGATCAGAAGAGATGCGCACTTGCATCCGAGTCCAAACAGCGGTTTGCCGGAAGCTGGAGTCGCTGGTGCATTAGGCGTGCAGCTCGGGGGACTGAATTATTACCAAGGTGTTGCATCGAATCGGGCAAAAATGGGAGATGCGAAACGACCTTTGCAGGCAAGTGATATTGTCGCGACGATTCGTTTGATGTATCTCGTTTCGCTCTTATGTCTGCTCGTTAGTGTGATGATATCGATTTTAATATAAACAGGAAGCGAAAAGGGGAGGGGCCTTATGAGCGGCAAGTTGTTTGTGATCGGATTTGGTCCAGGAAGTTTTGAGCATATCACTAAGCGGGCGCGGGAAGCCCTGCAGGAGGCCGATGTCATTATCGGCTATTCCACCTACGTAGATTTGATCCGCGGACTTTTGACGAATCAGCAAATCGTCAGCACAGGGATGACGGAAGAAGTGACGCGTGCACGGGAAGCCGTTCGTCAGGCGGAAGAGGAAGGCAAAAAGGTAGCGGTCATTTCCAGTGGAGACTCAGGTGTTTACGGGATGGCAGGTCTCGTATACGAGGTGTTGGTAGAAAAAGGATGGACAGAAGCCACTGGCGTACCAATCGAAATCGTACCGGGCATCTCGGCGATCAATTCCTGTGGGGCAATCCTCGGTGCGCCTATCATGCACGACGCATGCACAATTAGTCTGAGTGATCACTTGACGCCGTGGGAACTGATTGCCAAACGGATTGACGCCGCAGGGATGGCTGACTTTGTCATCGCGTTGTACAACCCGCGCAGCGGACGACGTACCCGCCAGATTGTTGAAGCGCAACGCATTCTTTTGCAGTACCGCTCACCAGATACGCCAGTCGGTATCGTGAAAAGTGCTTATCGGGAACGTGAAACGGTTGTCGTGACGACTTTGGCGCAAATGCTAGAGCATGATATCGGCATGTTGACCACCGTGATTATCGGAAATACATCGACGTTTGTATACGACGGCAAAATGATTACGCCACGCGGTTACCAGCGCAAGTACACGCTGTCTGCCGATGAGCAGCCACTGAAGCCGCATCAGCGTCTGCGTGTAGAAAATGAGCCTTGGTCGCTCGAGGCCTCCGAGGAGAGCCTCGCGTCAGCTCCGTCAACACCAGCAACACCGAACACAGAAAGACCAGTAGCCGTTACCGAGGATAGAGTACCTGCTACAGAACCAGCAAATCGTGTAGCAACAAGCACGGCAGTACTGGAAGCACCGCCTGTAACAGAAGAAGCCGCACCAAAAGCTCCTTTTGCATGGGCCATGGAAGCGTTGACGGCTATCAATGCGGCGAAAGGCATTGAAACCAAGCCAGCTGTAGGACAGGTCAATCGCCCGGTGTCTACCTTTACACCAGAGATGATTTTTGAATGCGCGGTAAGTCCGGGTGTCGCCAACAAAAAAATCACGCCGCTGCAAATGATGACGATTGCCGAAGTGGCTGGAGAAAAAGGCGAGATCGAATACACTCCACACCACCAAATGATTTTACGCGTGCCGACTGCCAATCCTGACAGCATCACTAGCCGCTTACGAGAGCTTGGATTGATTCTCAGCCCGATCGGAGACGTTTTGCAGGTAAAAGCGTGTGATTTCTGCGACGGCGAGAAAAAAGACAGCATCCCTTATGCCGACGAGCTGCACCAAAAGTTGGGTGGAAAAGAAATGCCGAAGGAACTAAAGATCGGCTTCAACGGCTGCGGGATGGCGTGCTATGGCGCGGTTCAAGAGGATATCGGGATCGTATTCCGCAAAGGAGCGTTCGATTTATTCCTGGGTGCAAAAACGGTGGGACGCAATGCACACTCCGGTATTCCAGTAGCAGAAGGCATCGGAAAAGAAGAGATTGTTCCACTCGTGGAGCGAATCGTGGACCGATTCAAAAAAGAAGCATTTCCGAACGAGCGGTTCCACAAGTTTTTCCAACGTGTAGGTGAGCTGGAGGGCTTTGCATGGTACGAGCCAGCCAAAGCTGAAATCGAGAATGCTGCATGCGGAGATTAATGCAAGAACACCACTAAAAACGAGGGGGACATAAAATGGACGCAGTATTATTTGTAGGTCATGGAAGCAAAGATCCGGAAGGCAATGAAGAGATTCGCCAGTTTGTGGCGACGCTAACACCGGACTTGGATGTACCGATTATCGAGACGTGCTTTCTGGAGTTTGCCCGTCCTGACATGCTGCAAGGCTTGAATACATGCGTGGCACGGGGTGCAACCCGCGTGGCGGTGATTCCGATCATCCTGTTCTCTGCCGGACATGCGAAAATTCATATTCCAGCAGCCATCGACGAGGCGAAGGAGCTGCATCCACACGTTCAGTTCATCTACGGACGCCCGATCGGCATCCACGACGAGGTCATCAATATTTTGAGTGCTCGCATGGAGGAGGCAGGCTTTGCCTCCGGGGAAGACCATGATGATCTGGCTGTACTCGTAATCGGACGCGGCAGCAGCGATGCAGATGCCAATAGCGATATTTACAAAATGTCCCGACTGTTCTGGGAGCGCTACAAAGCGAAGTGGGTAGAGACTGCCTTTATGGGCGTAACGTATCCACTGTACGACGAGGGCGTTGAGCGTTGCCTGAAGCTGGGTGCGAAACGCATCGTTCTCTTGCCGTACTTCCTGTTCACGGGTGTGTTGATTAAACGGATGAGCGACCAGCTGGAGAAGTTCCGTGAGCAATATCCAGAAGCCCAGTTCGAAATGGCCGAGTATTTTGGCTTCCATCCGTTATTGAAAGAAGTGCTCAAGGATCGTGTGGTGGAAGCGTTGCAGGGTGAAGTGAAGCTGAATTGCGATACCTGTCAGTACAGGCTGGCAGCGATGGAGCACATCGATCATCACCATCACCACCATGATGACGAGCATGGACATCACCACCACCATGGTCACCACCATCATCATCACGACCATGATCACGACCATGATCACGACCACGACCACGATCATGACCACAAGCATGATCACAAGCACGATCACGTTACCAAGTAGGAGGGAGACAGCATGATTCTGGTACTGGCTGGAACGAGCGACGCGCGCGAGTTGGCTTTGCAAATTAAAGACGAGGGCTACGAGCTGTTGACGACGGTCGTCACTGACAATGCTGCGAAAAGTTTGGAGGAGGCGGACGTGCCCGTTCAGGTCGGACGCCTGACCGCCGCCGATATCCAGCAGCTGATCCAAGACAGAGCCGTCCAATGCGTAGTCGACGCGAGTCACCCCTTCGCAGAGGAAGCCTCCAAAAACGCCATGGCAGGAGCACAGGGCGCGGGAGTCCCCTACATTCGCTACGAGCGGGAAAGCCTCTCCTCACCGGGCAGCGAGAAGCTGATTGTAGTAGAAGACTATGTCCAGGCGGCTGAGCTGGCGGCTGAAAAGCGTGGCGTCATCATGCTGACGACAGGAAGCAAGACGCTGAAAACGTTCACGGATCGTCTGTTGGGCCTGCCTGATACTACGGTGGTCGCCCGAATGCTCCCCCGTCTTGACAATATGCAAAAATGCGAAGAGCTCGGTGTCGAGCAAAAAAACATCGTCGCGATGCAAGGCCCTTTTTCCAAGGAGCTGAACAAAGCGCTCTACGATCATTATGGTGTTACGCTGATGATCACCAAGGAGAGCGGCAAGGTAGGCGCTTTTGACGAAAAGGTGGAAGCGGCACTGGAAATGGGCATTGAAACAATCGTCATCGGTCGACCGAAGATCGATTATGGAACGAAGTTTTCGGATTACGCCAGCGTGCTGGGCGAACTCAAACGAGTGACTGGAGGAAACTAACTATGGATTTCAAAACAGAATTTAAACCGATGACTGTACAACCGCAAGAGATTGAGGAATTGAGCTTTCAAATCATTACAGATGAGCTGGGCGAGCATTCTTTTACGGAAGAGCAATATCCGGTAGTACAACGCGTCATTCACGCATCTGCAGACTTTGATCTCGGACGCAGCCTCGTATTCCACCCGGACGCAGTAAAATCGGGAATCGAAGCGATCCGCAGCGGCAAAATCGTCGTAGCAGATGTTCAGATGGTACAAGTCGGCATCAGCAAAAACCGCATTGAAAAATTCGGTGGAGAAGTAAAGGTATACATCTCTGATCGCGATGTGATGGAAGAGGCGAAGCGTCTGAACACGACTCGTGCGATCATTTCCATGCGCAAAGCGATCAAGGAAGCAGATGGCGGAATCTTTTGCATCGGAAACGCACCTACTGCACTCCTGGAGCTGATCCGTATGGTGAAGGAAGGCGAAGCAAAGCCAGGTCTGGTGATCGGGATGCCAGTTGGTTTCGTATCCGCGGCAGAATCCAAGGAAGAGTTGGCGAAGCTCGATATCCCATTCATCACAAACATGGGACGTAAAGGCGGAAGCCCAGTAACGGTAGCAGCTTTGAATGCCATTTCGATTATGGCGGAACGGTTGGGCTAAGCAGATGGCAGCCAAAGCAGCAACGGACGAAAAAGAGGCAAAACCCCTCCGCCACGGATATACGACTGGATCATGTGCAACGGCGACGACCAAGGCTGCTTTGATCGCGCTGATTACTCAGGAAGAGCAAAGCCAGGCGACGATTCGCCTGCCAATCGGCGAGGATGTCACCTTTCAGATGGAGAGCTGTGAATTTTCATTGGAGAGGGCGACAGTAGGCACCATCAAGGATGGGGGAGACGACCCTGACGCGACACACGGTGCTCTTATCCTCTCTACTGTGGAATGGTCGGATGAGCCCGGCATTATTTTGGATGGCGGACTCGGTGTGGGACGGGTGACCAAGCCAGGTTTGCCCGTTCCGATTGGCGAGGCAGCGATCAATCCCGTCCCGCGCAAAATGATCAGGGAAACCGCGCAGGCTGTTCTGGATGAGTACGGGACACAGCGCGGGATCAAAATCGTTATCTCCGTGCCAGCGGGCGAGGAAATCGCCAAAAAAACATTGAATGGACGACTCGGCATACTCGGCGGCATCTCCATTTTGGGGACGCGTGGAATCGTGGTGCCGTTTTCCACTTCTGCCTACAAGGCAAGCGTGGCACAAGCAGTCAATGTCGCCAAGGAAGCCGGCTGCGATCATATTGTGTTGTCGACGGGCGGAAAGAGTGAATCCTACGGGGTCGCTACTTATCCAGAGCTGTCGGAAGAAGCATTCGTGGAGATGGGCGATTTCGTCGGCTTTTCCCTCAAGCAGTGTAAAAACCAGAAGATGCGCAAAGTGACCTTGGTCGGGATGATGGGCAAGTTTTCCAAGGTAGCGCAGGGCGTCATGATGGTTCATTCCAAAAGCGCACCCGTCGATTTCGGCTTCCTCGCCCAAATGGCGGCAGATGCAGGAGCTTCGCAGGAGCGTATTGACGAAATTTTGGGAGCCAACACTGCTTCGCAGGTAGGCGATATGATGGTGGACACACCCGCCTTTTTCGAGATCATGTGCGAAAATTGCTGTCGCGCTGCATTAAAGGAAGTGGGCGGCGGTATCGAGGTCGAAACCATCATCATCACAATGAAAGGGTCCCTGTTGGGAAGGGTGACGATCAATGACACAGGCGATGAAAGTAATTGGAATCGGGGATGATGGACAGCAGAGCCTGCTGCCGTTGTACCGGACTTGGATAGAGGAAAGTGAACTGTTGGTTGGAGGAGAGCGGCACCTCAGCTTTTTCCCGGAGTATGCGGGAGAGAAGCGGGTGCTGAAAGGCGGACTGACTGCGATGGTAGAAGAGCTTCGCACTGAGACGCGCAAAACGGTCATTCTGGCGTCAGGTGACCCGCTCTTTTATGGGATTGGTGGCTTGCTTTCCAAAAAGCTGAACGTGGAGATTTATCCGCACCTCAGCTCCATCCAGCTCGCTTTTGCCAAAATGGGCGAAGCATGGCAGGATGCGACATTGGCAAGTGTGCACGGACGCAGTATCAAAGGTCTGGCACAGCGTATCGACGGGAAGGATAAGGTCGCATTGCTGACGGATCGGGAAAACTCGCCAGCAGCGATCGCTAAGTACCTCCTTTCGTTCCATATGACCGAGTACGATGCGTTTGTGGCGGAGAATCTCGGCAGCGCCGAAGAGCGGACAGGTTGGTACTCCCTTGAAGAAATGGCAGATGGGGTCTTCTCTGATCTGAATGTCATGATTTTGAAAAAACGCCGTCCAAGCCCAGTGTGGCCGTTCGGAATTGCAGACGAGGAATTCTCCCAGCGCAAGCCGGACAAGGGACTCATTACGAAAAAAGAAGTGCGCATTTTAAGCATTGCACAGTTGCAATTGCATGCCAAAAGCATCGTCTGGGACATCGGCACCTGCACAGGCTCTGTCGCCATTGAAGCGGGACGAATTGCGCGTGAGGGTGAAGTGTACGGCGTTGAGAAGAACGTGGACGATCTGGAAAACTGCCGCCAGAACATGGCGAAGTTTCGCACGGATTTGACAGTCGTCAATGCACGCGCCCCACATGGCCTCGATCAATTCCCAGACCCGGACGCTGTATTCATCGGCGGTAGTGGCGGAGAATTGCGCGAGCTGTTGAATATCTGCTGCACACGACTGCGCCCGAATGGTCGGATCGTGGTGAATGCAGCGACCATTGAGACATTGTACGAAGCGACACAAGCATTCGCGCAAGAAGGATTCGAGACATCGGTGACACTGGCGCAGCTATCGCGCAGCAAGCCGATTTTGTCCCTAACGCGTTTTGAAGCATTGAATCCGATCTACATCATTACAGCCTGGGCCAAGCAGGCAGAAGAACAAGGAGGAGACAGCAAGTGACTAAGATCGGAACATTGTACGGACTAGGAGTAGGTCCCGGCGACCCTGAATTGATTACCGTCAAGGCATTTCGTCTATTACAGCAAGCACCAGTGGTTGCGTATCCGAAAAAACGGATGGGCAGCAAAAGCTACGCGCATCAAATCGCAGAGCTGTATGTGCAGTCCCCAGACAAGGAAATGCTCGGACTCGTATTCCCGATGACGCGGGACAAAGAAATTTTGGAGCGCGAGTGGACCAACACGGTGGAGATCGTCTGGGAGCGTCTGTCTGAAGGCAAGGATGTCGCTTTTGTAACGGAAGGCGATCCGATGTTTTACAGCACGTTCATCCACATGATGCGCGTCATGCATGAGGAGCACCCGGAAGTGCCAATCGTGACCGTACCAGGCGTCTCTTCGTTTCTGGGAGCAGCTTCCCGCTTCAATCTGCCGCTGGCGGATGGCGACGAGCAGATCGGCATCATCCCGGCAACAGAAGACAAGGAAGCCATGCGCAAAGCGCTTGAGAACCATGATACCGTCGTGTTCCTGAAGGTAGCAAAGGTACTGCCAATGATCATTGGCTTGCTGAAAGAAATGGGACTGGCTGAAAAGGCAGCAGTAGCGACCAAGGTCACTTCCTCCGAGGAAATGGTTTGGACCGATATGCGTGAACTGGAGCGGGCAGAGCTTAGCTATCTTACATTGATGGTGGTGAAAAAGTAATGAAACTGTACATAGTGGGAGCGGGTCCCGGCGACCCCGATCTGATTACGGTAAAAGGCTTGAAGCTGCTGCAAAAGGCAGACGTCATTATGTATACTGACTCTCTCGTGAACGAGGACTTGGTAGCAATGGGCAATCCCGATGCAGAGGTATTGCAAAGCTCGGGTATGGCATTGGAAGAAATGGTAGAACAGTTGGTAGACCGGATTAGCAGTGGAAAAACAGTCGTTCGCCTGCATACGGGCGATCCATCGATTTATGGCGCGATCATGGAGCAGATCGCACTGTTAAAGGAAAAAGGTATCGAGGTAGAAATCGTACCGGGTGTGAGCTCAGTATTTGCGGCAGCGGCAGCAGTAGGAGCCGAGTTGACAATTCCTGATCTGACACAGACGATTATCCTCACTCGTGCAGAAGGCCGCACGCCAGTGCCTGAAAGAGAAAAGCTGCGTGCACTCGCTGAGCATCATTGCACACTGGCTCTGTACCTTAGCGCGACTTTGACGAAAAAAGTAGTCCGCGAGCTAATCGAAGCTGGCTGGAGCGAGGACACACCTGTAGCAGTCGTACAACGTGCGAGCTGGCCGGATCAATTGATCGTTCGCACGACGCTGAAAAACTTGGACGAAGATATGGGTAAAAACGGTATTCGCAAACACGCAATGATTTTGGCTGGCTGGGCATTGGACCCGAACATCCACGACAAGAGCGAGCAGTACCGCTCCAAACTGTACGACAAAACCTTTACGCACGGGTTCAGAAAAGGTGTGAAGGAATAATGAAGATCATCGAACTGATCGAGGGAGAAATCCCTGTTATCGAACAGCGCGGAGACTATGCCATTGTTGCGATCACAAAGCACGGGGTGGAAATGGCGCGTGATTTGGCGCAAAAATTTCCTGGAACAGACCTGTACTACATGAGCAAGTTCGAGCGGGGAGATGAGGAAGCGCGCGGCATCCAGCTGTTTTCAAACAGCGTGCGGATGTTGTTTCCAGCTCTCTGGCCTGCTTATAAAGGGTTAATCATCATTATTTCACTAGGTGCGGTTATTCGGATGATCGCACCTTTGCTCGAAGACAAAAAGAAAGACCCGGGTGTGGTCGTCGTCGATGATCGTGGGGAGAATGTCATCAGTGTGCTGTCCGGTCATTTGGGCGGTGCCAATGAGTTGGCTCGCGAGGTAGCGGCAGTCATGGGTGCTCGTCCGATTATCACGACAGCATCTGACGTACAGAAGACAATTCCAGTCGATCTATTCGGTAGACGTTTTGGGTGGGAATGGGATTCCGCTGAAAAGCTGACCCCTGTCAGTGCTTCTGTCGTCAATGAGGAGCGCGTAGCAGTCATCAATGAATCCGGTGAACGCGACTGGTGGATGCATGACACGCCGATGCCGCCGTCGATCAAGGAATACGCGACAATCGCTGAGGCACAAGCCGATCAGCTGCAAGCTGCTCTCGTCGTTTCTCATCGCTTGCTCACACCGGAGGAACAATCGATTTTGGACAACGGCGTCCTTTATCGTCCGAAGGTCATCGTACTCGGGATGGGCTGCAACCGGGGAACCTCCGCAGAGGAGATCGAGGCAGTTATCAAGGAAACGCTGGATGAACTGCAATTTTCGATCAAAAGTGTAAAAGCACTGGCGACCATTGAGCTGAAAAAGGATGAAGAGGGTCTGATCGCCGTTTGCGAAAAATACGGCTGGCCGTTCGTCTGGTATTCGCCTGAGGAGTTGAATCAGGTAGAAATCAGCGATCCATCTGATACCGTCTTCAAGTTTACTGGAGCATACGGAGTGAGCGAGCCTGCCGCGAAGCTGTACGCTGGCGCAGACGAACTCGTTTTGACCAAGAAGAAGTCGGGTAACACCACCATTTCGGTCGGATTGATGCCCTATCATGAGGAGGATCGCGCATGACGGATAGCCGCCGTATTGTGATTGCCGGAACAGGCAGTGGAGCGGGTAAGACTACCGTTACTATCGGACTGATGGCTGCTCTGAAAAGAAAAGGGCATATCGTACAGGGCTTCAAGTGCGGACCTGACTACATCGATCCGACGTATCATACGGCTGTAACGGGGAGAGCTTCGCGTAATCTGGACAGCTTTATGCTGGAGCATGAGATCGTGAAGGAGATTTTTGTCCGCGGTAGCGAGGGTGCAGACATCTCGATTATCGAGGGCGTTATGGGCATGTACGATGGCAAGGAAGCGACCAGCGATAAAGGCAGCACGGCCGAAATCAGCATCCTGACTGGCTCTCCGGTTCTGTTGGTGGTCAATTGTCAGAGCATGGCGCGCAGTGCGGCTGCGATTGTCAAAGGCTTTCAACTGCTCAATCCACAGGCGAGCATCGTCGGTGTCATCGCGAACAAGGTCGGCAGTGAAGGGCACTACAAAATCGTGAAGGCAGCGATCGAGCAGGAGTGCGGGATTCCAGTCGTGGGCTACCTGAAACGGGAAAACGAGCTGGAAATACCGGAACGTCATCTCGGATTGGTGCCATCTGTTGAGCGTGGAGAGCTGACACCGCTGTTTGAAAAGCTGGCTGATCTGATTGCGGAGACAGTCGATTTGGAGCAAATTTGGGACTTGGCAAAGGCAGAGCCGCTGCAAGCAAAACCTACGCTGTTTGCTCCACGAAAAGCATCTGCCGATGTCACCATTGCTGTAGCGAAGGACCCTGCTTTTCATTTTTACTATCCGGAAAATTTGGAGTTGCTTGAAGCCTATGGCGCGAAGCTCGCGTTCTTTTCTCCGCTGGCCGGAGAGGGAGTGCCTGAGGACGCGGCTGGCTTGTACATTGGGGGAGGCTTCCCGGAGGAATTTGCGGCAGAGCTATCTCAAAATGAAGCGGTGAAGCAATCGATCCGATCTGCGATCATAAAAGGCTTGCCTACCTTGGCTGAGTGCGGCGGCTACATGTTTTTGACAGAGGCAATCGTGACGACCGAGGGCGACAGCTATCCGATGGTGGGGCTCATCCCAGGAAAGGTGACCATGCAGAAAAAGCTCGCAGCGCTCGGCTATCGGGAAGTGCGCGGCAAGGCAGGCAATTTCTTGCTTGGCACCGAAGAACAGGCAAAAGGGCATGAATTCCATTACTCTACGTATGCTTCGGATCAAGAGCTACCAGCAGCCTATGAGACAAAAGGACTTCGCGGTACGAAGCCGGAGGGCTATGCCCAAGATAATCTGGTTGCGGGCTATACTCACTTGCATTTCGGCTCCAATCCCGAACTGGTTGAGCGTTGGCTGAAACGTTGCGCGGAGGTGTCCGCTCGTGCCTAAAACCCTCCCGTTGATGGTACAAGGTACTAGCTCGGATGCAGGAAAAAGTGCGATTGCTACAGCGCTGTGCCGGATTTTTGCCCAAGATGGCTACAAGACAGCTCCGTTCAAATCGCAAAATATGGCCCTGAATTCCTACGTGACGCTGGATGGAAAAGAAATCGGCCGGGCACAGGGCGTTCAGGCAGAAGCAGCGGGAATTCTGGCGACGACTGACATGAACCCCATTTTGATCAAGCCGACGCGAGATTCCGAATCGCAAATTGTCGTCAACGGCGAGCCATATGGCAACATGAAAGCTTTTGCCTATCGAACGGAATTTTATGACGAGGGCTTGCGGGTCATTGAAGAAGCGTATCAACGACTCGCCAGCTCCTATGAGCGGATCGTCATTGAAGGGGCTGGCAGTCCGGCAGAGGTCAATCTGAATGACCGCGAGCTCGTCAATATGCGAGTCGCTCGTCTCACGAACGCGCCCGTCATTTTGGTGGCAGACATCGAGCGTGGGGGTGTGTTTGCCAGCTTGGTCGGTACTCTCCAACTGCTCGAGCCCGAAGATCGGGACCGCGTGATCGGCGTCATCATCAATCGTTTTCGTGGAGACCTGACGCTTTTGCAGCCGGGACTCGACTGGTTCGAAGAATATACGGGCAAGCCTGTCCTTGGTGTCGTGCCATTTATTCCAGACTTGTGGATCGATGCGGAGGATTCGCTGATTTTGCACCGTTATCAAGGTCAGCGTGAGACACCGCGTGAGATTGACATTGCGGTTTTGCGCTACCCGCGAATTTCCAACTTCACTGACGTGGACCCGTTTTTTGTAGAGCCGGATTGCCGGATGCGTTTTGTGACACGTTTGGAAGAGCTGGGTGAACCAGACCTGATTGTCTTGCCGGGCAGCAAGAATACACTAGAGGATTTGCAATTCTTACGAGATACAGGTCTTGCCGCGGCGGTCCAAGACCTTCATCATAAAGGGAAGACGTATATCGTCGGTTTGTGCGGCGGCTATCAAATGCTGGGAGATTCTATTCATGATCCGGCTGGGGTCGAGTCTTTGTTGCAGCAGCTTGATGGGCTAGGTCTCATCCCGATGATCACGACGATGGAGCAGAAGAAGACGACCGTTTTGTCCCGTGGCGAAGCAGTATTTGCGAAGGAAAAGCTGACGGTGGAAGGCTACGAGATTCACATGGGGCAATCTGCTTATTCGAGCTATGATTTTCCTTTTATCCAGATGGAGGGGCGTACGGAGGGCTATTGTCAGGAGGAGCGGCAGTTGATCGGCACGTATTTTCATGGCCTGTTCCACAATGACCACTTCCGCACGCTGTTGCTGAATACCATCCGTGAGAAAAAAGGTCTCCCACCCATCACGGATCGCCCATCCTTTGTCGCTCTACGAGAGCAGGGGTACGATCTGTTGGCGGATACGGTTCGCCGCCATGTGAAGTTGGATACGATCGAAGAGTACATGAAGGTTTTTCAAGAAAAAGAGGTGCAAATATAATGGCAGTCATTTATCCGGCGATTGAGCCACGAAATCAGGAAGCAAGTGAGCAAACGAGACAGCATGTGGATCAGTTGACCAAGCCGCTTGGCAGCCTTGGTCGCTTGGAGCAATTGGCTATTGAGCTGGCTGGGATGACAGGGGAGACAATGCCTGTTGTGACACCGCCGGGCGTGCTTGTTTTTGCGGCCGATCACGGTGTGGCACGAGAAGGTGTCTCTGCCTATCCGCAGGAAGTGACAGCGCAAATGGTGCTGAATATGGTTCATGGCGGAGCTGGAGTCAACGTCTTCGCCAGACAAATCGGAGCCATCCAAAAAATCGTAGATGTCGGTGTAGCGGTCGAGGTCGAAGCGCCGGCTGTTTACAACAAGCGAGTCAGAGCAGGCTCGGGCAATATGCTGAAAGAAGCAGCGATGACCGCAGATGAAGCGCAGCGCTCCATCGCAGTTGGCCTTGAAATGGCAGAAGCGATTATCGGAGAAGGCGCCAAAGTCCTGATCGTCGGTGAAGTAGGGATTGGCAACACGACAGCCAGCAGTGCGATCCTGTCAGCCTTAACCGGAGCTGATCCTGAGCAAATCGTCGGACGAGGAACAGGGCTGGATGACGCGGGCTGGCAGCGTAAAAAGACAGTTGTTCGTGAAGCACTCGCCTTGCATCGCCCGGATGCAACCAATCCGTTGGACGTTTTGGCAAAAGTCGGCGGATTGGAAATCGGGGCAATGGCTGGGGCGATCATGGGAGCAGCTTCTCGCCGTGTCCCTGTGCTCTTGGACGGCTTTATTGCTACGGTAGCGGCTTTGCTTGCTGTTCGCATGGAGCCACTCGTTGCAGATTACTTGATCGCGGGTCACCGTTCTGAGGAGCCGGGTCATGATTTTGTCCTGCAAGCATTAGGCAAGGAGCCATTGCTCAGCCTGAATTTGCGACTGGGCGAAGGAAGCGGAGCAACATTGGCGTTTCCGATCGTGGAAGCAGCGACACGAATGGTTCGTGAGATGGCGACATTTGCATCGGCAGGAGTAAGTGACCGATGAGCGGCGCGGGAAAAGTTTATCTCGTAGGAGCTGGCCCTGGCGATCCAAAGCTGATTACTGTAAAAGGAATGGAATGCCTGCAAAAGGCAGAGGTGGTTGTGTATGATCGGCTGGCAAATCCAGCCCTGCTGGAGTACGCGCCACAGACGGCAGAACGTATCTACTGCGGCAAACTGCCGGATCATCACACGATGAGGCAGGAATCGATTAACGAGCTGTTGGCGGAAAAGGCGCTGGAAGGAAAAGTCGTCGTTCGGTTAAAAGGCGGCGATCCTTGCGTGTTTGGTCGTGCAGGAGAAGAAGCGCAGCATTTGGCTGAGCGAGGAATTGCCTTTGAAATCGTCCCGGGAGTAACGGCTGGAATTGCAGCCTCGGCGTATGCGGGTATTCCGGTGACACACCGCGATCACGGCTCGTCATTCGCTGTCGTGACGGGACATTTGCGTGAAGACAAACCGGAGCTGGCCGTAGAAAAATGGAGTGCTCTCGCGAATGGCATCGACACGGTTGCTTTTTACATGGGAGTCGCCAACCTGCCGTTGATCCGCACCCAATTAATCAAGCACGGACGCGATCCACACACGCCAGTAGCCGTCATCTCTTGGGGAACACTCCCGCAGCAAGCAGTAGTAACGGGTACCTTGGCTGATATTGAGGAACGTTTGGCCCAAAACAGTCACATCACGAATCCAGCTATCATTCTGGTTGGTGATGTCGTGAAGATGCGTGAGAAAATCAACTGGTTTGATGCTACGCTTGGAATGGAACAAGGGTAACAATAGGAGGCCGAGAGGAGGGAACGCTGGTGACGCACTATGCCATGATGGTCAATCTACAAAACAAGCGTTGCTTGGTGGTCGGTGGCGGGCAGGTAGCCGAGCGGAAAATCGACAGTCTGCTTGCTGCTGGTGCGGATGTCACCGTTGTGACTCCCTCCTGTACGACAACTATCCATGAATGGGCACATGCTAAGAAGCTGATGATTGCACTGCGCCCCTTTACCCCACAGGACGTAGAGGAGGCAGTGCTCATCATCGCGGCGACGAGTGATCCCGCTGTCAATCTGGCTGTTTATGAAGCGTGCCGTCCGCATCAGTGGATCAATATCGTTGATCGACCAGAGCTTTGTTCGTTTACCGTTCCATCCGTCGTTGCACGTGGAGACTTGCAGATTGCGATCTCTACGGGTGGGAACAACCCGGGTCTGGCGAAGAAAATGCGCCGCCAGCTCGAAGAATGGGTGGGACCGGAATACGAGGACTACACGCTGTTTCTCGGCAGCATGAGAAGACAAGTACTCTCGCTTTCGGTGAGCGAAGCGGACAAACGGGCAATCTTGGCAGAGCTTTTGGACGACCGATTTTTACATTGGACCAAAAACGGCGAAACCGACCGAAGAGATCAGGAGGCCGAAGCGCTGCTTAACAAAAGACTAGATCAACGTTGAAAATAGGGATGGCTCTCACTAAGCTACTTGGTGGGAGCTTTTTTAGCTTTTTAGCCAGATCATTTCCAAATGCTTCCCGACCTCTTGAAAGCCGAGCTTGCTGTACATTTCTTGCGGCGTGTCATCTGCATAGGTCGTCAAGTACATATGGGTGGCCCCGAGCTTTTTGGCATCCTGCATCATGACGCGAATGATTTCCGTGCCGAATCCCCTACGTTGCCAGGCATCCAGTATAAAAAATTCCTCCATACGAACGAGCTCCTTGTAAAGATGCCATTCACATGCACCGACCGGCTCCTGATCGACAAAGCATACATACGGTATGATCTCGCCGTTTTCATAAATCTCTTTTTTCCGGTTCGCTTTTCGGACAGCAAAATCAGGATTGATCATGACGGAATCATTTGCAGTAAGGCAGCGTATGCCTGCGTCCATGACGTCAGTTGAATCCCCTCGTAAAACGGAGCATTGTGGATTCGGCGCCAGTTTATCGGCAGCATCCAGCGAAGCAAGCATGTAAAGCATCGTATTTACTTCAAACCCAAGCTGGGTGGCAAAAGACACGAACTCTTCTGAAAAAGGTAGAGTCGGGTGCAACTCCAGCTTCAAGTGGCCGAGCTGCTGCTCTTTGGCACACTGAAGCTCTTGCTCAATGTAAGCTCGTAACCAGTCTTGCGTAGGAATCGACATAATCTCTGTATAATTATGGCTATACATGTCCGGGACCGATTCATCGCGATATACGCGCACTTGTGGATGCTCCGTTCGCGTAGAAAAAGCAAGGGCATAGCGCTCCTGCAAAGTAAAAATATTCGTGAGCATTCCTTTATTCCCCATTTCCTGATATGGTGATAATTGTCTTGTCTTCCCTAGAGTAAGCCATTTTCATACAGGAGGAAACGAAAATGTCAGATGCTTTTCAAATAGGCCCCTTTTTGTTGAAGATGAGCATGCTGGCGGTCATTGTTTCGCTTTCACTCGGCTTTGTGGCTATATCCGCTCAGCTTACTCATAACCGAAAAATGAAAGCAGCCGTTATTGAGCTGTTGAGTAATGCACTGGGGCTAGGATTTCTCGTTTGGAAGTTCAGCTACGTCCTGTTTTATTTTTCGAAAGCGGTGGAGAATCCCTCATCCATTCTTTATTTTTCCGGGGGAGAAAACGGAGCGATGCTGGCAGTCGTGGCAGTTGTCATCTACCTCACCAAGACGGTACGTAAAAAAGCGATTCCTGTTCCTTTCGTCGCCTTGGGAATAGGGACAGGATTTCTTGCTGCAACTGGCGTTTACCAACTGCTCACGGTCATGTTAGAACAGAGCGGCATGTGGTACCACGTACAGCAGGTCGCGATATGCGCCTTTTTTCTTTGGTGGCTGCATCGGGCAAAGGAAGGACTCATTTATCTTGCGGTATGGCTTGCACCCGTGATGTGGTTTGCCATTAGCCAAGTCTATGTGCACTTTTTTGTTCCAAATCGAGAATCTGTTTTCGCAGGACTCTCCCAAGATCAGCTCATGTACTATGCATTCGCTCTCTTGCTGCTTTTATTGTCCAAGCGCGTGAAGGCGATAGGGGGAACGACCGATGAAGAGATATTATAATGCTTGGGCGATTGTTGTACTCTTGGGGCTTTTGGGCTGGGGCATTTTTGACGCGGAAATCTTGAACAGGCAGGAGCCCATCGCTTCATCTGGCGAGCAAGGCAACGGGCAGATTGGAATGGAAAAAGGAAATACCGCTCCGGACTTTGAACTACAGCAGATAGGTGGCAGTACGGTCAAGCTGTCCGATTTTCGCGGGAAAAAAGTCATTCTCAATCTGTGGGCGACGTGGTGTCCTCCTTGCCGCGCAGAAATGCCGGACATGCAGCGGTACTATGAAGAGAACAAGGAAAATGGCGTCGTTATTCTCGGGGTCAATTTGACTGATACAGAAACGAGCCCGGAAGTGGTGGCGGATTTTGTGAAGTTGTATGGCATTACCTTCCCGATCTTGCTCGATCCCGATAAAGAAGTGGCGAATGTATACAAAGCCATTTCGATTCCGACCAGCTACATCATTGATTCGAACGGCGTGGTCCAGAATAAATACATTGGCCCGATGAATGAAGAAATCATGGAGAACATGTTGTCTGCGATCAAATAGAAAACCGACAGCAGGCATATCTGCTGTCGGTAGTCATGCCTCTCTGATTATCCAGCGTCTGCTTTGTTTGCTGGTTCTTTGGCAGGTGTCTTTCGATCCAGACGAAACACAGCATTGAGCAATTTGTAAATATGCTTGGATTCCTTGGTCAGCAATGGACCTAGAATGGCGAGAATCAAAACGTAAAGAGCTGCAAAAGGCTGCAAAATTTCCATGAGTGCGCCCGCTTTTCCGAGATTAGCCATGATGATGGAGAACTCACCGCGAGATACGATGGTCAGTCCAATATTGGTAGAAGCCTTGGGAGGCAATCCGGCACTTCGTCCAGCCAAAAGTCCGGCCACGATGTTTCCGAAAAGGGTGAGGGCAACTGCACCAATGGACAACCATACGGCTCCACCTAATGACAATGGATCAATTGTCAAGCCGAAGCTGAAGAAGAACATGGCTCCGAAGAAGTCACGGAACGGCAGGATAAGATGCTCGATGCGCTTCATGTGTTGTGTTTCTGCCAGGACGAGACCTACGAGTAATGCTCCGATGGCTTCGGCAACATGGATCGTTTCGGAAAAACCCGCAATCAGAAATAGAGCGGCAAACACTGTAATCATAAACACTTCGTTTGATTTGATGTTCAATGCTCGATTCAGGAAAGGAACGAGCTTGCGGCCTACGATAATGAGGAGAAGCATGTAGCCGAGTGCAATCAATGCAGATGAGAGTACGCCAGCAAGAGAAGTTGCACCACTTAACACCAAGCCGGACACGATCGAGATATAGACGGCCAAGAATATGTCTTCGAACATGATGATCCCCAAGATCATCTCTGTTTCGCGATTTGCTGTACGTTTGAGATCCACCAGTACTTTTGCCACAATGGCGCTGGAGGAAATAGTGGTAATACCTGCGATAATCAAAACTTCTTTGAGTGGAAATCCAGCGGCCCAACCAAATATGAGGCCGAGGGTAAAGTTGATGACAATGTAAATGGTACCTCCAACGGCAATAGATCGACCAGCCTTGATCAGTCGACCTACTGAAAATTCCAGTCCGAGGTAAAACAACAGGAAGAGTACGCCGATTCTACCCATAAATTCGATGAGCGGGGCGCTTTCAATAAAGCGGAGATCAAACAATCCAATATCGGGAGCGTGTGGACCCACAATCATCCCGATGAGAATGTAGAAGGGTACGATGGAGAATTTTAACTTCATAGAGAGGAACCCCGCAATTGCTATGAGTGCGAGGGCAAGACCGACTTCAAAAACGATGTGCTCCAATATCACTCACCTCCGTTGCTGAGATTAGTCTTGAGAGCCTTCACCTGCTTCCGTTCACCTGCAACGACCAATGTAGATCCTGTACAAAGGACATACTCGGGGCCGGGATTAATCGTTTGTTTATGGTCTTTTTCGATAACAGCGATGATGGTAGCGCCTGTTTCTTGACGAATGTTGAGTTCCCCAATCGTCTTGCCAATGGCAGGAGCGTTGGGCTCAATTTTGTACCACTCAATCATGAGTTTGTCTAAGGCAACCTCGACTGTTTCCAGTGCAGATGGTTTGTACGTCAAGCCGCCTACGATGGCAGCAATTTGTCTCGCCTCATCATCGTCAAGGGTAACCATGGAGATGGTTTCGTCCATATCATCTCGGTCAAAGTGATACATTTCCCGACGGCCGTCATCGTGAATGACGATAACCAGCTTGTCGCCACTTCTGGTTTCGACCTGGTACTTCCTACCGATTCCTGGTAAATCGGATTCTCTAATAGAGAACATGCAAGATCCTCCTTCGCGCAAAACACTGTATTGGCATAGATAGCGGCTCTCTTTTCCCAGTGAGCAACAAGTCGTCAATAATTATTTGGAATGATATCCATTCCGGTGATATTTTAGTAATAATCCCCCCTGTTATGCGGATTATTGTCGACATTCATACCTACAACAACTATTATACACGAAATGACGTCATTTTTCTCTAAAATGAAACGTTTTTATCTAAAATTGACACACTTATAAGTGTGCAGGAATATCAACTTTCCTCTAAAACGCGGTCACTCCTCCATGAGTGGGCTTCGATAGAGGTTATTTTAAGGATGATGAAACATGGCGAACAAACAGTATCGATTAACAGAAGCTGAATGGGTCTTTATTCAAGACATGCGGTCCATGGATATGGATGAGCTATTGGACATCGTGATCGCATTGCGCAATGAGGTAAGGGAGTTGGAGAAAAAGGCAGAGCTGATCAGAGAGCGCGAAAAAGAGGGCTGGCAAAAGGAGTATCAGGCAGCACAGAAGCGAATTAATCACCTGCGCCAATTTGAGGGTGAGCTTCGTAAGACATGGCCAAATGACTAAAGCAAAAAGAGGTTCTCTTGCAATAGGAGAACCTCTTTTTTATAGGGACTAGGCCATGAGCGGTTTTGGTTCTGACTCGTTGTCTGACTCGATGGCAGTTTCATCTGTTTGCTGGACGCGTCCCGGATGGAACTCATTTTCATGCTTGGCGATGACCACGGCAGCTACGCCATTTCCGATCAGATTCGTGATGGCACGAGCTTCTGACATGAATCGATCAACGCCGAGCAAAAGGGCAATGCCTTCGACTGGAATGATAGGGAAGGCTGCCAAGGTAGCGGCGAGTGTAATGAAGCCAGAACCTGTGACACCGGCAGCCCCTTTTGACGTAATCATCAGGATTCCTAAAAGGGTGGCCTGTTCCCAGAAGCTGAGCTCGATGCCATATGCCTGGGCGATAAAAATGGCAGCCATAGATAAATAGATCGAGGTACCATCCAGGTTAAACGAGTAGCCCGTTGGTACGACCAGACCGACAACGGATTTGGAGCAGCCGTACTTCCCCAGCCGATCTATCATTCTCGGGAGAGCGGACTCTGAGGAGGAGGTGCCAAGCACGAGCAGGATTTCCTCCCGAATGTATTTGATAAATGAGAAGATGCTGAATTTGTGGTAGCGAGCGATCCCGCCCAATATGAGAATAATGAACAAAAACATCGTGATGTAGACAGCCGTCATTAAAAGGCCCAGTCTGGTCAACGAACCAATGCCGAATTTGCCAATCGTGTACGCCATTGCACCAAATGCAGCAATTGGAGAAACCTTCATGATCATGTTGACGACACCAAAAAATCCGTGTGTCAGCTTGTCAAACAGCTTGATGACAGGTTGGGACGCTTGCCCCATGGCAGCGAGTGAGAGGCCAAACAGGACAGCGAAGAACAGAATCGGCAACAGCTCGCCATTTGCCATAGCCCCGACGACGTTTTCCGGGATGATCCCCGTAATAAAATGAATAAAGCCATTGTTACTCTGAGCAGCAGCCTCCGTGTACTTAGAGACGTCCCCACTGGTCAGTCCCGTTTTGTCAAAGCCTACCCCGGGCTTGATCAGGTTGACAACCAACAGTCCGATCGCCAATGCGATTGTGGTAACGATTTCAAAATAGAGCAGTGCTTTGCCGCCGATCTTACCGACCTTTTTCATGTCTCCCATACTGGCGATTCCATTTACTATGGTGAAGAAGACAATCGGTGGAATGACCATTTTGATCAGTTTGACAAAAATATCGGCCAACACCTTCAGCTCTGCGCCGAATTTGGGTGCAAAATGACCAACTAAGATACCGAGAATGATGGCAATAACGACTTGTACGGTCAGATTTTTAAAGTTGATCCGCATCGAATCCACTCCTCCTCCAAAAAATGAAAGCGCTTTATTCCTCTCTTTTGCATTGTATAAATGGTGTGAAAAATTGAAAATGATACGGTCATATTGGTTGTTTTGGTCCTTTTGGTCATGGAAATCCCCTCAATTTGGAAAGGAAAAATTCAATTGTTGACATACTCTCGACACGAACGATAGGTAAAGTAAGTAATGTACATAGTGACACGAAGGAAACAGACAACCGGGAGAATGGAGGATTTTCTATGTTCAAGAAGCAATATCTGGCGATCGCCTCAGCGTTGATTCTGACTACCACACTTATTCCGACGAGCTCTCAAGCAGCGACTGGAACGAAGAATCTACAAGCTAAGTACAACAACATTAAAGTTATCTATAACGGTGCAGCTGTTCCAACAACAATCGAACCATTCATCGTAAATGGAACCACGTACATTCCACTTCGCATGATGGCTGGCGTATTCAACAAGGATGTAGCATGGGATGGCGCGAAGTACACCATTACGGTAAAAGACATGCCTAACTCCCAACACGCAAACGAGTTGGCTGCACGTGATGCTCAAATCAGAAGTCTGCAAAACACCATCGATAGCCTGAACAAAGAGATCTATGATTTGAAAAACAACAAGAAAAACAATAGCAGTAGCAATAAAAAGGATGATATTCAGGATGCCTTGGATGATCTGGAAGATGATCTGAATTCTGATTACGATGACTACAAAGACCTCAAATGGAGTATCTCCCTGAAGGGCGATGAGGATGATATTGATGTAAAAATCAAGATCAATCTGGATAAATACCAAGATGAATTCGATGATCTGGACGACGATGGCGATGTAGAGGCACTCGTTGAGGATATTATCAAAGATATCTGGGACGACAAGGATTTCGAAGATGCCGACATTAAAGGTGAAATCATCGACAGCGATTCTGACGATACGATTTATGAGTTCGAAGGCGATGCTAGCGACGAAGACATCAACTTTGACGTGTAAAATGAACGAAAGTGGGGACGTTTCTCACAAAAAAAGTCTTGCTCCTTTTCACAGGATGCAAGGCTTTTTTCCCATTTTCCAAAAACATCAAAGCCAAATTTTAATACAAGGTTGTAAACTGATAGAATAGAAGTACGTAGACGATTAGATAGACCGTGCGAGAATTCTCGAATAGGAATGATCATATGTCTGTAAATCAGGTAGGGAAGATATGAAAAGCATTTTGGTGGTAGAAGATGAACTGGTGATAGCGCGCGTGCTGAAGGCTTACTTGCAAAAGGCAGAGTATGAGGTTTGGCAAGCGAACGACGGAATCGAGGCGATGGAGCTTTTTGACGAAAAAAAGCCGGATCTGGTTCTGTTGGATGTCATGCTCCCTGAACGCAACGGCTGGGAGATCCTCCAGTACATTCGCGAAAAGAGCTCCTGTCCGGTCATTATCATGACGGCGCTCGGTCAGACAGACCAAAAGCTCAAAGGACTCAATCAAGGGGCAGACGACTACATAACGAAGCCTTTTGTCGCGGATGAAGTAGTTGCACGAGTCAATGCGGTACTGCGCCGCTCCGTTATTTTGGTGAAAGATCAGGAAACCCGACTATTTGGAAGCTTAAAAATAAACTTTCAGTCCCACCACGTGACGCTGCACGGTCTCGAACTGACGTTTCACCCGCGCGATTTGTCCCTGTTGCTTTTTCTGGCACAAAATCCGAATCAGACCTTTACCCGTGAGCAATTGATCGAACAAGTATGGGGAATGGACTATGATGGGAGTGATCGTGCTGTAGACCTAGCGATCAAGCGGGTCAGAAAGACATTGGAGAATTGGCCAGTTCAGGAAGGCGAAATCAAGACCCAAAGAGGGGTTGGGTATCAATTCTGTGTTTATTAAAAACAATGAGCCCGTATCGTTGCTGCGCTATTGGACCACGCGCTATCTACTCACCCTCGTGATCGGATTGCTCATCATTGGGGCTGTTTCTGCCTATTGGATCAAGTATGCTGCGATTGAAAAGCAGATCGAGGTCACGCGACTGTTTGCAGAGGAAGTGGCTGATCGAGTCGTCGATGATGTTGGAAATATTTTGGTGGGAGAAAAGCTTCATCAGGTATTGGATAATCGGCGCAAGTTTATGGGTGTTGATCGCAACTTGATTTTGTTCGTTGAAGATGTAAAAGGAAAGGTCGTATACAGTCGGCCAACTAAACTTCCGCCTCCTTTGCAGCAGGCAGCACCGGAGTTGTTGGAGCAAGCAGATAAGCAGGATAAAGTGAGGCATCCGTCAGGTGAGATCTTGTATGTAATCAGGAAAAATTTGGAGTTTAATGACCGAATCATTGGCAAGGTGATCTTGCTTTTCCCTGAAACAGATATCAAGGTAGGGAAAGAAGAAATCCAATACTTGGTCATCATGCTGGGGAGTTTGGGTGTGCTTGGCTGGGCGGTTATTTATTTTCATGCACGGAAGCTTTCTGACCCGATTCAAAATGTGGTGATGTCTGCACGACAGATCGTGGAAGGAAACTACGACGTCTTAATCAATAAAACGATCAAGGAAAAGGAAATTCACGAGCTGGTGCATACGTTTGCGGAAATGGCCGACCGTCTTCGGCAGCTGGAAAGCATGCGAACAGAGCTTTTGGCTGGGGTGACACACGAGCTGAAAACCCCTGTTACGACGATTAGCGGATTAATCCAGGCAATTAACGACGAGGTGGTTTCCGGTGAGGAGCAGAAGGAGTTTTTGGAAATCTGCTTGAAGGAAACGAAGCGCCTGCAAAAAATGGTAGAGGATTTGCTAGACTTCAATTCATTTGCCGTAGGAGCGATCACCGTTTGTCAGGAAGAGCAAAACGTGAACAAGCTGATCCGGGAGATCGCCTCACAATGGCAGATTGTCCATGACCTCGGTCACGTCACATTTACCGTTGAGGTTCTGGAAAAGCAGATGATGATCTATGTCGATCCGGGCCGTGTGCAGCAAATCCTGATTAACCTTTTGAACAACGCGAAACAAGCTGTTGGTGAGAAGGGGAGCATAGAGCTCACTCTCTACAAAACGGGCACAGATTTACGAATCGACGTCAAAGACGATGGGCCAGGAATACCCGCAAAGGAACAGCCTCTTGTGTTTGAGCGTTTTTTCCGGGGAAGCAATAAAAAAGACAAAGTACGTGGACTCGGTTTAGGGCTGTCCTATTCTCGCATGATGGCGAAGGCACTTGGCGGAGATCTCCTCCTCGCAAAGAGCACGTCAGAGGGATCAGTTTTTACGCTCATTTTGCCCATGCGCAAGGAGCAGAGCGAGGAGATTGCTTGAGAGCTTCACCGGCGTTGGTGGAGCTCTCTGATTTTCTGCATCAAAGGTTCTCCGATACTTGGAGCGAATTGATCGTAGACAGGCTGTAATGCCGCGATCCAGGCCGCGCGCTCATCTGCTGTCTGTAAGTGGATGTGCATTCCCCCATTTTCTTGGAGCAAGCGCAGCTGTTTGTCATTCATCGAGACAGCCAATTGATTATTGTAAGCTGTCGCCTCCTGCATGGCTTCTGATATGGCCTGCTGAATATCGGCGGGGAGATTGTTCCAAAACGTTTTATTAATGATGACGGCATAGCCCAAATAGCTGTGATTGCTGATCGTCATATGCTTTTGTACTTGGTAGAGTCGTTTGGTGTACACATTGGAGATCGTATTTTCTTCGCCGTCTACTTTTCCGGCCGCCAGCATGCTGTATAATTCATTGAAGGAAGAGCCTACAGGGATTGCTTGGAGCGTGCGAAACTGAGCTTTGATCACGTTGCCTGGAATGATGCGCAAGCGTTGGCCAACAAAATCGGAAGGCATGATCAACGGGCGATTGGCTGTCACTTGCTTAAAGCCGCTTCCCCAGAAGGCGAGCCCTTTCATGTCAGAATCTTCTATCTTATCAAATAGTATTTGGCCGATTTCTCCATTGAATACAGTTTCGACATCCTCTTGCGATCGAAACAGATAGGGCAGGTCAAGGACAGCCCACTCGGGAATGCTGGTAGAGAGATAGGAGAATGCAGGTGCAATCATCTGGATCTCGCCGTTTTGCAAGGCAGCCATCTCGGTTTTCTCGGTGTGAAGGATACTGTTGGGAAAGACCTGTACCTCTACACGTCCTTTGGTCTTTTCCTTCACCAACTGGGAAAAACGTTCGATGCTTAGTCCCTTTGGCGTATTTTCCGCGATCACGTGGCTGAACTTGATAATAATTTGGTTGGACAGTCCTATCTGTTCTTCGTCGTATCCTCTGTTTTCCATCAGGAGATCCGGTCCAAAGCCTATAATGACAGCGCTCACAAGTCCGAGCAGGACAATGAATGTACTGGTTACCAATGATTTCATCTTCATACACCTGCTTATGTTAAATGAATACGAGTTGCAAACCCAATGGAAAGGAAAGAACGGACCTGTTCGAACGCTTAACAATTAAATGGAAGATTATGCTACTCTCCGTCGGAATCGTTCTTTTTTCCTTGATCATCGGAAGCTTAATCATGGCCGGAGGGATTATTCGGATTACGGAAACCCAACTGGGACAACGGCTGATGACCACAGCGCGCACGGTTGCGACGATTCCCAATGTACAAAAAAGCATTCAGGAGCCGGACGGGTGGAAGGTCATCCAACCGACAGCAAACAGCCTGCGCGTCGTCAATGATGTGACGTATATCGTCGTGTTGAATAGGGAGCGTGTCCGTTACTCAGACCCGCTAGATGAGCGGGTTGGTACGGTGTTTATGGACCCCGCGGTAGATGAGGCCTATGCCGAGCACTCCTATTTTCAAAAAGTCAAAGGAGAGATGGGAACGGCTCTACGTGCCTACGTGCCGATCATGGATGACCAGCATCAGCAGGTGGGTGTTGTCTTGGTCGGACGTGTCATGCCTGACGTTTGGGGGATCTTGTACAGCGAACGGAACAATATCGCGCTGACCTTTTTCTTCTCCTTATTGTTCGGGGTGTGGGGCTCTTATCAGTTGGCCCGTCACATGAAAAAGCAGATGCTCGACCTGGAGCCAGACGAAATCGCGCGCATCCTGGTAGAGAGAACCGCAACCTTCCATGCCATGCATGAGGGAGTTATCGCCATCGATAATCGGGAGCGAATCACGATCTTTAACGACAGGGCGAAGCAAATTTTTGGCATAGAAGGAGAAGTACTGGGCAAGCACATACGGTCTGTCCTGCACGACACCAGATTACCAGAAGTGTTGGAGCTTCGCCAGAATTTTACCAACACGGAAATTCACGTAGGCAATACGCTGCTCTGGTCCAACCGTTTTCTGATCAAGGTCGAGGAAAAGATCGTCGGCGCCATTGCGATTTTTCAGGACAGAACAGAAGTGGCGAGAATGGCGGAGGAGCTGACGGGTGTAAAAGAATTCGTCGGTGCGCTGCGGGTACAAAATCACGAGCACATGAATCATTTGCATACCATCGCAGGCTTGCTCCAGCTCCATCAGCATGAAAAGGCACTCACGTATTTGTTCGAGGTCAACGAGCAGCAGGAGGAGCTCACCTCCTTTTTAACGACGCGGATCATGGATGAGAATTTATCAGGACTCTTGATCGGTAAAGTAAGTCGTGGAAGAGAGCTGGGCATCCGTGTTGTCATTGATCGCAGGAGTCATCTGGAACGGTTTCCGGCTTACATGGATCATCATAATTTCGTGCTCATTTTGGGGAATCTGATCGAGAATGCCTTTGATTCACTGGAGTGCATCGAACGCGGGGATAAGGAAATCATGATCAGTATCGAGCAAGACGAAGAGATTTGCTCCATTCTGGTGGAGGACAACGGAATCGGTATGGACGAAGAGATGCGCCGACGCATGCTGGAACGGGGATATTCGACAAAAGAACGTGCGCACCGTGGACTCGGTCTGCATCTGGTGCATCAATTGGTCAATAAAGGGGGAGGTGAGCTGGTTTGCCATTCGGCACGAGGAGAAGGGGCCAGCTTTCTCATTACGTTTCCGATGTGGGAGGTGGAGAGTCATGAAGAAGGATCACGATCACATTCGCGTACTGATTATGGAAGACGATCCGATGGTTCAGGAAATCAACAAGCAGTTCATTGAGCGCGTCCCGGGCTTTGTCGTGGTCGGAATTGTAGCCAACGGGGTGGATGGACTCAAGCTAGTGAATAAGCTCACACCTGACTTGGTAATCATTGATATTTTCATGCCGATCCAGGACGGGGTGAAGGCGTTGATGGAGTTGCGCGCCGCCAAACATGCTGTGGACGTCATCGTCGTGACAGCTGCAAAGGACAAGACCACGATCCAATCGATGCTGCGCAATGGGGCGATGGACTATATTATCAAGCCGTTTCAGTTTGAACGGATCAAGCAGTCGTTGGAAAACTATCGAGAGTTTCGCCGACAGATTGATTGGGAGGGAACGGCATCCCAGGACGAGGTCGACCAGCTATTATTCCGTAAAAGCCCGGAAAAAGAACAAGCGGATGTCACTCCAGGCAGGGTAGTGCTGCCGAAGGGACTACACGCTGTCACCATGGAGCAAATCATGCGCCAGATCGAGAAAGAGAGTCAGCCTCTCTCGGCAGATGCCGTGGCCGAACGCGTAGGGATTGCGAGAGTGACGGCCAGACGGTATTTGGACTATCTGGAGAAGAGCGGGAGTGTCAGAATGGATGTCAGCTATGGTGGGGTAGGCAGACCGACGAATCGTTATGTACGTGTCACTCCACAAGATGCGGGGCACGGGAGGTAGGGAACGCCATGATCGATTATGAAGCCCTGATAGGCTCACTGTTTGATATCGTGCACGTAACAGACGCAGAAGGCAGGACTTTGTATGGCTCGGGAAGATATGAGGAATTTTTCGGAATTGATCCAGCGGAGATGATGGGCAAGCCGATCGAGGAGTTTCATCACCTCGGCTATTTTGCGCCAACGATTACGATGCGGGTCATTCGTGACAAGAAAAAGGTACACACGATTCAAACTACCCGCAAAAATCGCAAGCTTTTTGTGGAAGGCAAACCGATTTGGGATCAGGAAGGAAAATTTAGCGGAGTCATCCATACTTTCATTGATATCACTAGCCAGGAGCAACTACAGCAGGAATTACATGAAGTCAAGTACATCGGGACGGTCTTGCAGAGTGAAATGACCAAGGAGAACAACAGAAAAAAAGGAGAGACGAGCTTGATCTACCGCAGTCAGTCCATGGAGCAGGTCGCCATGATGGCCAAAAAACTGTCGCAGGTAGAATCATCCATGATCTTGCTAGGAGAATCAGGCGTCGGAAAAGGCGTGCTAGCCAAATACATCCACGAGTGCAGTCCGAGAGTGGACAAGCCATTCGTACACATCAACTGTGGAGCCATTCCCGAGACATTGCTGGAGTCAGAGCTGTTTGGGTATGAAAAGGGTGCTTTTACAGGAGCGGACAAAGATGGCAAGGCAGGCTTGATTGAAAAGGCAAACGGAGGCACGCTGTTTTTGGACGAGATCGGGGAAATGTCCCTCTCCTTGCAAGTGAAGCTGTTGAATGTGTTGCAAGAAAAAACGATTACGCCCGTAGGAAGCTCTGTCTCGCGAAAAGTCGATGTAAAGCTGATCACGGCCACGAATAAAAACCTGCGGCAAATGGTCAAGGAAGGCAAGTTTCGCGAGGATTTGTACTATCGCATTCACGTCGTCCCGTTGGAGATTCCGCCGCTGCGCGAACGGCAGGAAGAAATACCCGTGCTCGTTCATTATTTTCTGAATGTCTTTTCGCAAAAGTACTGCTTGGAGAGACAGCTCGCAGACACCTGCTATCGCATCCTCAGTGAATACGATTGGCCTGGCAATGTGCGGGAGTTGGAAAATGTGGTAGAACGGCTCGTCGTCACGTCTCACGATGTCCTCATTACGCCCGCGCAAATTCCGCGTTATATTCATAATCAAGAGTACAGGGAGCACAAAGGGATCAAGGTCGATCGAGTGATAGCGATGCAGGATGCAATGGACGAGGTGGAGCGTCAGCTCGTCCACCGGGCGTATGAACAGCATAAAACGACAACAAAAGTAGCGGAAGCGCTCGGAATCAGCCAGCCGTCTGCAAGCCGCAAGCTGCGAAAATGGCTATGCACCATTTGACACAGATGTACGATAATGGGGAGAGAACCCGGAGGAGGAGACTGGACAGATGAACAAAGGGAAAGCATTGCGAGCGGGCGATACAATCGGAGTAGTAGCAACCTCTAGTCCTGCTACAGAAGAAGTGCTGAACAAAGCAATGGTAGAGCTGCAAGGTTTGGGATACAAGGTGAAAATATCGGATACGTGCCGAGAATCGTACGGCGGGTATTTGGCGGGAACTCCTGAGCAACGGGCGGCTGAGCTGAATGCCATGTTCGTCGACGAGGAAGTGGACGGGATTATGTGCATGCGCGGCGGTTACGGTTCCCCACAAATCCTGCCTTTGCTCGATTATGACCTCATCGCCCAAAACCCAAAGCTGTTTATCGGCTACAGCGACATTACGGCGCTGCATACCGTTTTCGGACAGCGTGCGAATCTGGCTACCCTTCACGGACCGATGGCAACCTCAGATATCGCACATGGACTGGATGACTGGTCCAAGCAATATTTACTGCGCGCTATGACTCGTCCAGAGCCATTGGGAGCGATCATTAATCCGCCGGGGGAAGAAATTGTCTGTCTCGTCGAAGGATATGCAGCTGGACCCGTAGTCGGCGGGAATCTCGCCCTCGTCTCCGCGATGATGGGGACGCCTTACCAGCTCGATACGAGAGGCAAGCTGTTGTTCCTCGAAGATATCGACGAAGAGCCGTACCGGATTGACCGCATGCTGACACAGCTTGCCCAGGGTGGCTTGTTTGATGATTGTGCGGGCGTCGTCATCGGGACATGGACCGATTGTGAGCCGAAAAAGCGCGAAGGCTTCTCTGTCTGGGATGTGTTTCAAAATATCGTCGTACCGTACGGAAAGCCGACCATCTGGAACATTCAGATCGGACATGGCGCGTGCAACATCGCTCTCCCTCTGGGCGTAGAGGCTAGTCTTGATGCAACAAACGGTGAGCTGGTGATCGAAGAGAGTGTAACGATATAGCGTGAATATGTTTGAATTCAAAAAGGCTTCCCCAGCTCTTGTAGCGTTGGTGGGAGCCTTTTTGGGTTACTTAGAAAAATAAGGAAACAGGACGTTTGACCCATAAAGCAATTTCCAATTTATCCCGATTATTAGATGGAATGTAAAAATAAGTCGATATATGGAAGTTGCTTGTGGAGGATTTTTTTGGAAGGGGAGATAGGTCTAATGATGCTAGCGTTACTTCAAGCACTTGCAATGGGGATGTTCAGTCCTGAGTACTCATATGTTGTGCGGGGAGCGACCCTCAAGTGCAGTCAGGGAACCGACCCCGGCATTTTGAATTTACCCTGGTGCCATGGTGTGTACAGCCTTGACAAGCCTGTTATGAATGTCGCCGATCACGTCCCCGGCGTGAATATTGGATGCTTTGGGTTTTGCAAAGCGGCAGGAGGAGATTTGTGTGTACCACAGACGTTCTCGAAATGGACAGATGGAAAACAAGATGTGCTCATCGACAACGAGCATGCCTTGCTGAGCAGGTCACAGCTCGTTTGCAATCGTTCAGGCATCATTACGATTGAAAAAGACGGTCAGGATTGACGCTCCGCGCTTGCTAGAGAAGGAGGGGAGAGAACATGCAGCGTACAAGCGGCGTCATGACCTATCAGGATATAAAAGTCGTCTGGCCATATGGATCGATCCGGCTGGATCAACTGGAGTTCGTTCATCAAACAGGCACGCATGCCAAGCTCACAATCACAGGAATTGTTCCGGAAGACAAAGAGGACGAGATCATCAATCGTGCTGGCACTCACGATCCCATCGAGCTGTACAAGGTGGAAGGCGGGCAAAAACAGCCGATTTTCATGGGGCGGCTGGATCATGTGGAGATCAAGGTCGTACGGGACATTCACTACGTCACAATAAAAGCCGTGTCGCATACCTATGCGTTGGACATGAGCGTAAAAACACGTTCGTTTCAACAGGTAAATCGGTTGTACCGGGATGTCGTAGACGAAATCATGTCCATCTATCACGGTGGAGATGTCATCGATCAAGCCTTCGACGACCGCCAGCAGGGCAAATACATCATGCAGTACGAGGAGACAGACTGGACCTTTTTAAAACGAATCGCGTCCCATGTCGGAGCCGTCCTCGTCCCAGATTTGAGTGCGCATAAGGTACGCTTGTGGATCGGCATGCCCGAGGGACGCAAGCAAATCAAGCTGGAAGAGGAATCGCCATACGAGGTCAACCGGGCTATCGCACCATACATGAAAAAAGCCGCAAACGGCTCTTCATCCGTCAGTGAGTACCAGTACACAACGTACGCCTTCGATTACGACGACCTGCTGCAAATCGGGGATGAGGTACAACGGGAAGGGCAAACGTTTGTCATTACAAAAGTGACTGGAAAGCTGGAGCAGGGACTCCTGAGATGGAGCTACGTCTGCGCTGTGCCAGAAGCCGTCAAGCAAACGAAGCTGTACAACAAGGCCATCATCGGTGCGGCGATCGACGGAAAAGTGATTCAAATCGGACGCAATCAGGTCAAGCTCCACCTGAACATGGACAAAAAGCAAGAGCCAAGCAAGGCCCAGTGGTTCCCGTATGCAGCGGAAGGCAACCAAATTTTGTACCTCATGCCCGAGCTCGGTTCGAAGGTAAAGCTGTACTTCCCAAGCGCCGATGAAGACGACGGCATGGTCATGAACTCCGTGCGCCATGCGCCCAAAGGAGCCGCTGCCGAGAAGCAGGAGCGGCAAATGCAGGACCCCGGTGTGAAGACATTTGGGAATCCGCAGGGGAAAGAGTTTACGCTCGGGGATAAAGAGCTGACGATGACGGCCCAGGAAGGGATGCTCTACATCTCGATGAACAAGGATGTTGGCGTCAGTCTGAAAAGCACCTCGAATGTGAATATCAGTGCGAGTGGTGCTCTGACCTTGACAGGGGCAGCGGTGTCTTTGTCCGGGACGCAGAGCTTGTCCGTGAAAACGGCGTCGGATACGATCGAGCTGTTGGAGGAAAACAAATCCAGCAGTGAGGAGATTAAGCTGGAGGCGTCTAAGCGTACAGAGTTTGATCACATGCCAAGTGCGTTTGAAAAGGAATTGCAGGGAAGCAGTGTGGCCGCTATCATGGCGAAAAGAGCCCTCAATAACCAAGTGGCTGAGGCGAAAGGGAAGTTAGATGCTTTCGGAGATACCTTGTTAGGCTTGTGGAATACTGCAGTAGATGCCGGAGACATGCTGCTGACAGGTCTAGCGGGAGAAGAAAACACGCAAGATTTATATGAATTTGTAAGCGGCGAAGAAGTAGGCACACTAAGAGAACGCAATGGCATTGTGAAAGGTATCGAGCAAGGCGTAAACAACACGCTCAATTATGTGGGAGATACGGTTACGGGCAAGAAGTCGGGCGATGAAATCCTTTCAGATATAGGGAAGCTTGGAGAAGGTCTTTACAACGAGTATCTCGATCCATTCGCGAAGGAAGCCCAATACAAGCAAGAAAACTTGTTTAACGGTGGTCTGTGGACCAGATCGGAAGACCAGAGCTATGCGAAGGGCCAGAATGAGTTTAAGAAAGACATGGTGGTAGCAGAGGTAGCGGCAAACTTTCTTAGTGCCGGAACAGGTACAGCCGTCATGCGGACAGTGAAAACGGCCGATAAGCTGGATGGGCCGGATGGGCCGGATGTGCTGGATGTGCTGGATGGGCCGGATGGTAAGAAAAAGTCTGGTGACCATGAGGGAAATGGGAAAGGTGTCCTTTTGCCTAATTCTAGTATCAATGAAGTAATGCACGTCATTCTTAAGGATGGAAAGCTAAAGACGGCGGCTAAGAGTTTTGCAGAGTCGATGATTGAATTAAAAGAGATAATTAAAGAAATTCATAAACTGATGAAAGGTGAAATAGAAATACGAGTTGGAGTGATGTGGACTAATCCAATTGACAGTGGTGGAATTAGTTGGCCAGTAATTTTTATCGAAAAGCGGGACAGTCACGGGAATGGAAATGGAGGCGGCGGTGGAAGAAATCATCGTCGTAGAAAAGAGGAGGAAGAGCCGGAAAAGAAGGATCGTGAAGAAAAAGAAAAAAAGGAAAAAGAAGAAAGAGAAAGAAAGGAAAAAGAAGAAAGAGAACGAGTGCTAAGGGATACTGAGGGGACGGGTGAAGCTAGTAAAAAGTTCTCTGAGATGAGTGCTGAAGAACAATTAACTATAGCAAAGCATTATGCCCAAAGAGCACCGATTGAAATTCCAGAGAATGCAAATATGAAGGCTAAATCAATGAATGCTGGTTATGAACAAATAACCTATACTTGGAATGATGGGACATATAAGTATGAAGTTAGGTGGCATACTAGAACCCCGGGTGCTCCAATTGATCAGGGGAATACTTGGGTTATTCAGAGGAAGGTTCCTGGTAATGGTGGGCAACAACCACAGACATTTTATAAGATTGGAGAGAATGAGTGGGTAGAAGGATATAAATGGTTTAATGCAATAGATGCTAGAAAAGCTGGAACGGCTACCCCTGAACAAGTGAGAATTTTGGATCAAGGACATTGGAAGGAGTAATATTATGAGTTCAGAAATGATAAACAGTTCATATTACGTTGGATTTGAAGGAGAGCCTGAACTAACACTCATATACGAAAACCTAAATGATAGGTACGAGTTACGACTGTGGAATGGATATTTTGAAACTTTGTTAGATTGTATGTTTGAGCAAGTTACAGATCAAAGTGGGATTCTGTATGAATATTCTATTTACGAGGGGTGGTATGAGGAAAGTCCTTGGGAAATAAAAAACATTAAGGAAGCAATACAGTTATTTAAATCATTCGATGCTACGAAATTGACAGAAGATAGAGTTAAAGTATCAAAAAACATAATAGCTACTCTTCCAGCACTTGCAAGTGATATTGTTACATTCTTAGAGCAAGCAATTACTAATGGAAATAGGGTATTTATTGTTTACGAATAATTGATTACCTTAGGGTTTACTTTACAATTATAAGATCATACAATACAACAACAAACCAAACACTAAAAAACTTAAACTTTTAAAGGCTTATTCCAACTCGAATGAGGGGAGGAATGAGCCTTTTGTGTATGCTGAGGATTAACTTTATTTGTTTCCTGAGCCAGCCGAGGAGCATGGTCTGCCTATAAGCAGGCAGCTAAACAGTAAATTGACCAGTCCAGATGGGGATGCCCAACGTGGAAAACGAGACGGTGGTGGATGGAATCATCGTCATAGTGATAATGGTAATGAGGGGACGGGTAAACCTCCAAAAAGATATGGAAAGCCTCCTGTTGAAGATCAGTTGAAAATTGATATAGCAGCAGCAAAAAAGGCAGAATTAATAAGAGCAAGTGGATTGGATAATATTGAGGTTTTTGCTAAAAACACAGGCCTTAGTATAAAGAAAGCCGAACGTTTAAAATCCCATTTGTTTTTAAATGAATATGAGCTATGTCATTATGATCAACAAGGGCTCTATTATTATTATTCAAGACTCACGCCCGACTCAGAAGTTGTATACGCGTTTGCAAAGGCACAGGAAGGAGAATTAAATGGGGAAGGAAAAAAATGGTTTAAGCAGTTAGCGAGACATGAATTGGTTGAAAAAAGACTTATGGACAGTGGTAAGCATAGTTATCGTCATCCGAACTCGTGGGATGGTACGAAATTTACAGGGGATCCACCGGGTGCTCACGACTTGGCACCTGATCAACCTGCTTTTGGAACATTTCCAGGCTATGAAGAAAATGTTGCTAAGTTTTACAATCTAAAACGGGGTGAATTGTATGACTGATTTAATGGAACAGGCTATAACTCGTATATCAAAAATTACATGGGGAAACTCAAAAGTAAAAAAGAAATCTAGCGGGCTTTTGATTGGTGAGTACTTTAGAAGGGGAACATTATTTTTAGAGTCTTATTCATTTAAATCGGGACCATTTTTTAGCCCTGCGAGAGTGTTAGATATTGAATTAGGTGTTGATCTGGATTTAGAGGATGTTATTACTAGTATTTTTCCTGAGCCAGGTAAACCCAATATATTATGTAAGACAATTTGTCAGCGCTTCTTGGAATGGGTCATCCTAGTTGAGCAAGGAAAGATAATTACTGATGATTATCCAAACGTTTACGAACCTTTAATTAAGTATTTTGAAAGGGGGGGAAATCTAAGAATTGACCAGGGAATATATTTGGAATATGAATATGGTGCATTTCCTATAGATAATTGGCGTGAACGGTATTCAAAGTTACCACCAACTGATATTTCAGACGAATTTTTAGATAGTGCTGATATCGAAAATGATTGACGTGTCAGTATTTTATGCTTTAACTCTAAAATAAAATTGTAAAATACAACGAACATACCACAATACCAGCTATCCGCCCGTGTTGTGGTCATTTTCTTTCTTAGATATAGATGGCGGCGGCTGATGTACTAGACCCACCCAGTGCCGAATGAACCCATCAATCAACCAATTGCATACTTAACCCATGTAATACACGTATAAAGGTCTTCTGTCGGAGGAAATCCATGAGTATGTGCAGTATCTTTACGCTAAAAAGAACTACGAAGCTGTTATGGAAATTGCCAGTCCTTCTCTCTATTTCATGAGCGAGATAGACAGGTTTCAAGAAGCTGTTACGAGTGTCATCCTCTCAATTGTCAGGGATGCTGATTTCTATGTGCCGTATATGGATCGCTTGATGAGGGTTATTCGAGATAACGATGGGACTGACTCATCAAACGTTCTCTACTTGCGAACTACCATTCTATTGTGAATGATTTGCGTCAAGACCTACTCGAACGTATTATGCATCAGTTTCGGCTAATGTCGAGGGATATTCTTCCCTACTACAATACCAAGTCTAAACCCAATTAGTTGGGTAGACGGGTAAACAATTTGGGGATGAGAAAATTCTTGTCCCGGGTTCGATGGATGAATTGTACCAACAATTCAATAAGTATGAAATTACAACCTTGGATGAGCTGATTATTATTAAAGATGGACAGATAACGAGATTAAAACCTTAGATAAGGAGAAAAAAATCATGTTTTGTAATTTTTATTTTGGAGGGTACTCTGAATTCAGTGAATTAAAGATTTCATTAAGCAGACTATTCCAAGATGTTGAGATAACAGAAACTGATGATAAATTTACGGTCTCTAGTGATGGATTTACGCTATCCATTAGTGAGGGTGGGCATGGTGCGATGTTTGCAAGCGAGGATTATGATATTGAATTAAAGTTTAGTTGTTACATTGATATCATAGCTTCCTATACTAATTGGGCGTATGAGCTAATGGTGTTCATTGGAAAATTGCTTAATGATACGGACGGGGAGTGCATTCTAGAGTTGAATGATAAGCCGATATTGTTGCGAAAAAATAATGTAATAACTGTGGACGATAAGAAGTTGAGTGGAACAATTGAATTTCCTTTTTATGGGTTAGGTCTAGACTATCAGGTTGGAGATATAGTTTAATGATTGGGTCTGTCAAAAGTTTTATGTAAACCCATTTGCAGCCCCAAAATCGAGATCGTACAATATAACCAATAATGCCACAATACGAGATAGCCACCCGTATTGTGGTCTTTTATTCTAGTGCGGTTTGTTGATGAGTAGACCCCACCCAGTGCCGAATGAGTAGGGCAGATGAGTCTAAGTCGACTTAACTCAAGTTGTATTCGTATAAAGACTTTTTCATTTTCTTTGTACGCACATCAATGTTTTAGTTTTATACCCTAAAAAGTGCTATTCGGATACATTAAACAGGTCGATTATGGTCAGATACCACCATGATTGACCTGTTTTTATATGTAGATGATTTTGCACCTCATGCCAAGAACTCGGCTCAAAGGTAAAGCTGTACTTCCCAAGCGCCGATGAAGACGACGGCATGGTCATGGACTCCGTGCGCCATTCACCCAAAGGAGCCGCTGCCGAAAAGCAGGAGCGGCAAATTGCAGGACCCCGGTGTGAAGATATTTGGGAATCCGCAGGGGAAAGAGTTTACGCTAGGGGATAAAGAGCTGACGATGACGGCCAAGGAAGGGATGCTCTACATCTCAATGAACAAGGATGTAGGCGTCAGTCTGAAAAGTACCTCGAATGTGAATATCAGTGCGAGTGGTGCCTTGACCTTGAAAGGGGCAACCGTGTCTTTGTCCGGGACGCAGAGTTTGAACGTGAAAACGTCGTCGGATACGATAGAGCTGTTGGAGGAAAATAAAATCCAGCAGTGAGGAGATTAAGCTGGATGCGTCAAAGCGAAACGAGTTTGATCACATGCCAAGTGCGTTTGAAAAGGAATTGCAGGGAAGCAGTGTGGCCGCTATCATGGCGAAAAGAGCCCTCAATAACCAATTGGCTGAGGCAAAAGGAAAGTTAGATGGTCTCAGAGATACCTTGTTAGGCTCGTGGAATGTGGTAGTAGATGCCGGAGATATTGCGTCGACTGCGTTACCAACATCGTATCTGGTAGACGCAATTTACGAAGGGGTGACTGGGGAAGAGCGACCTTCTCTCCTCGGCAATAAATCGTAGGAACAAATCAAATCCGATGCAAAGTCGGTTGGACAAGGGCTATACGATGACTATATCGACCCATTCGTGAAAGACGCCCAATACGATCAGGATAACTTGCTTAAAGGCGGTCTGTGGACCAGATCAGAAGAACAAAGCTATGAGAAGGGCCAGAATGAGTTTAAGAAAGACATGGTGGTTGCAGAGGTAGCGGTAAGCGCTCTTAGTGCTGGTACGGGTACAGCCGTTACACGGACAGTGAAAATGGCCGATAAACTGGATGGGCCGAATGGCAAGAAAAAGTCTGGTGACCATGAGGGAAATGGGAAAGGTGTCCTTTTGCCTAATTCCAGTATCGATGAGGCAATGCACGTCATTCTTAAGGATGGAAAGCTAAAGACGGCGGCTAAGAGTTTTGCAGAATCGATGATTGGGTTACAAGAAAAAGTTGATAAGTTCCTAAAGCAGATGAATGGTGTGTTTAATGGAAGAGTTGTCGTTCTCAGAGATGCTGTTACAGGCCAACCTATGGTTTATTGGATGCGGCATGATGATTTGCCTGGTAATAGAGGCGGTGGTGGAGGGAATCATCGTCGTAGGGACGGGAAAAGCTGGTTCTATCAACAGAGTTTTTAGGAAAGCGACCAAAGAAGATAAGAAATTGATAGATGAAGTGAGGAAGAGGTTTAACGCAGGAAAAACTAAAAATGTCGCATTAACTAAGGGGGAAATAGATGGTGAATCAATAAATCTTAAATCAATGAGTGGATATGATCCAAATCATCCAAATCATAAGGATAACTATCCTAGACCACCTGAAAATCACTATAAATATAGTGGGTCAGATAATAAAGGAAGGTTGCAAGATACAGAGCAAAAGATGATAGAATATCTGAGAGAAAGGTTCAAAAATAATCCTGATATGGAGGAGGCTTAACATGGATATTTCAAATAAGGGTGATTTAAAGGAATTCTTATTAACATTAGAAAAAAAATCATACCCAATGAAGCCTTGTAGTGAAGATGAGCTAACAAAATTAAAACATTTTTCTCCAACAAAAACGCTGCCCTCGAATTATTTAGATTTTATGAGTAAGTTTGGGAATGGTGCAGAGTTTTTGACTGGTACAGATTATACTATGAAGTATATATTAGAGTTAAAAGAATGGGCTGTAGAACTTTTAGAGGAAAATAGTTTCTCAAAAAAACTCACAGATAATCAGTTTGTGTTTATGATGCACCAAGGATATATGTTTTGGTTTTTCAATTTGGATGAGGGTGATAATCCTTCAGTATATTTTTACGATGAAAGTCTTAATCTAACGGAGTTTAAGAAAGTCAGCGATACTCTTTCTGAATATTTAATTTCATTATACGAATAAAGAGAATCGAGTCTAAGTGATAGAGGTTTCAAATATTATGTCCAAATCAGAGATGAAGGATACTGGATACATATCTCATATCAATTGTTCTATGCCCGAACCTCCGATACAAGTTGGGTATGGTGAAACAGATTTAAGCGCAATGGCGAAAAAGTATCGAATTGAAAATAAAGCGTTTGACTTAAGGAATCTCGTAGTGGCAGAGATTGAAGGAGATGGCGTTCGTACTTTGATAGTTTTTGAAAGTACAAAGAGAACAGAAGTAAGGCCGAGTGGAAAAGTAAAGGACAAAAATGTGCATTCCGAAACGGTTCTATATGAGGACAAAATTTTCTCGGAAAAAAATGGACAGACGTATGTTGTTCATCGTGTATATAAGGAACCTTGTATTCTTGGTGGTCATAATTGTAAAGATCTACTTGCCACAAAATTTCCTGATGCTGAAGTAACCGACAGTAAATGAGTATGGGGATCCCGATTCAAAAAATCGTGGAAATGCTGAATTAGCTAAAATACTTGAAAAGTTAAAGGAGGAGTGAGAGTATGGATTTGGATTTTGATATTTGTGAAATTCGAGAGTATTATGATTCTGAATTACGAGACTATGATTACAACGAATTGGTGAGACTTGGTATAAGTCATGATGATGCTGACTTTATGGTATCTATTGGAGTGCCAGAGAATTATGATGATTTTGTATTCTATGGAAGGGATACTTTTAAAAAAACATTAATTGAAGGTGTAGAATTTATTAATATTGGTCATTATTCATGTTACGGTATACTTGACCCGAATGCACTTTACTTAAAAAAAGGTAGTGATGGACTTTTTATTAATTCATCCCATCATAAGCCACCAATTTATATGCTAAATAAAAACTTGAGAACATTTTTTTTGTTTGAATTAATATGGAATGAATTAGCAATGAAGATGAAACAAGAAAGTGAATATAATGAACAAAAATATGCACGAGAGCTACGGAAGTTGTATGAACAAATTGATCCCGTAGCAATGAAGGATCTTGATGGATACTGGTCACATCTAATAGAAAACTATGAAACTGGATTATGAAACCGTACGAAGGATGTGCCAGAAATATTGTGTAACTTACTTTACAACCCCAACAACGAGATCGTACAATACAACCAACAAACCAAACACAAAACAATTCAAACACTTGTTAAACTTTCTAAGCTCTTTCCAACTTGTCTTATGAGTAGGAATGAGCTTTTTTTGCATGCCCAAATTCAAAGGAGGATGAAACGAATGGCAAAACGTGAACAGGTAGTGGCAAAAGAGTTGAAGAACCAGCAACTAGCACAGGAAGTAGAAAAAGAAGTGAGGTCTATTGCCTAGGCTAGCGCAGCATACGAACAGCTTGTGGATGAAATTCGTGGTTACTGTAAGCAAGTAAGGGAATTACGTCAACAGGCGGTAGAGTTACAGTGATCAGGACGTATCGATTTTCAGGTTAGAGCACGAAGTGTCCATTGCAGGCAGCTTGTGCAGTATAACCAGACAGTTCTGTACGGCACCAGTGGGAACTTGAAGATGCCGATGACAGCCAAGGAAGGGATGCTTTACATCTCGCGAGGAACAAGGATGTAGGCGTCAGTCTGAAAAGTACCTCGAATGTGAATATCAGTGCGAGTGGTGCCCTGACCTTGAAAGGGGCAGCCGTGTCTTTGTCCGGGATGCAGAGCTTGTCCGTGAAAACGGCGTCGGATAAGATAGAATTGTTGGAGGAAAACAAATCCAGCAGTGAGGAAATCAAGCTGGATGCGATCGTACGTCAGGCGTTTCCGACGATATTAAGTGCGTTTGAAAAGGACGTTCAGGAAAACGGTTTGGCTGCCGTCATGGCCCGCAGAGCCTTCAACAACCAGATTGCTGAGGCGAAAGGGAAGATAGATGCCTTTGGAGATACCTTGTTAGGTTTGTGGAATACCGCCGTAGATGCCGGAGACATGCTGCTGACAGGACTTGCGGGAGAAGAACACGCAAGATTTATATGAATTTATAAGCGGCGAAGAAGTTGGCACCCTGAGAGAACGCAATGGCATCGTGAAAGGTATCGAGCAAGGAGTAAACAATACGCTCAATTATGTGGGAGATACGGTTACGGGCAAGAAGGGACCGGAAGAAATCTTTTCAGATTTGGGGAAGCTGGGACAAGGGCTTTACGACGACTATATCGATCCATTTGCGAAGGAAGAGTAATACAAACAAGAAAACTTGTTTAACGGCGGTCTGTCGACCAGATCAGAAGAACAAAGCTATGTGAAGGGACAGAATGCGTATTAGAAAGACATGGTGGTAGCATAGGTAGCGGCATACTTTTTAAGTGCCGGAACAGGTACAGCCGTCATGCGGACAGTGAAAACGGCCGATAAGCTGGATGGGCCGGATGGTAAGAAAAAGTCTGGTGACCATGAGGGAAATGGGAAAGGTGTCCTTTTGCCTAATTCCAGTATCGATGAAGTAATGCACGTCATTCTTAAGGATGGAAAGCTAAAGACGGCGCCTAAAAGTTTTGCAGAGTCTATGGGGAGATTAATGCAGGGGCATTTGAACCTGGAGGATTTCCCAATAAACAAAAATAGGGGATAATAAAATGACAAAAAACGATCCGATTTTTGGTGAACTTGAGTATAAATATAGTTGGTCTAAGGATACCCATATTCATTTTTGGGGAAAAGAAACTGAGATCGCATTGATGATTGATGGTGAAGAAGATGGCGAGTTTGATGAAGAACAATATACGGCATATCACTCTTTAATGCAAGATTGGGAGCAATTGCAACAAAGCTTCTTACAACCAATTTTAGACTATTACCAACAAAAGCGACATGAACTCGGTTATGATATTGCATTTAATGAGAATTATCCCTTAGTTGAAACAACTGACCAACTTCTTGAGATGATTACTTTGGATGGAATTGTTGTTCCATATGGAGATATTAGAGAAGGCCGAGATATTGGAATACTTTTTAATTGTACATGGGATCAGGAAAATGGCCTGGGACTCCGTTTGTTGAATGAAGAGGTGATTGAAGTAGGGTATCAGGATGTTGCGATTTGAATGCTTGGGTATACAGGCTACCTAGTGCCGAATAAACCCATTTTTTAACCGACACATATAACTACAACGTAAAATACAGAAAAATAGATCGAGTCTACATCTTGACACAATATATCCAGCAAACTAAACAATTTTACAAACACTTGATAAACTTTCAAAGCTCTTTCCAACTTGTTTTATAAGTAGGAATGAGCTTTTTTTGCATGTTCAAAATCAAAGGAGGAAAAGGAAAATGGCGAAACAAGGACTAAAAGTAGAGGAAACATTGGGTTTGATTGCTCATGTCCAAGCAGAGTGTGAACGCTCGCCAAAATGTTGATTACTTTGCTCAACATAAAGTTACCCACCTGGAAGACTAAACACACATCATCATGTTCACACCTAATTGCAAATGTTTTTTCTGAGCCGAGGATCGTCAAGGACTTGCGTAGCAAGGGGTTTACCCTTTATCCTTGACGAGCATTGGTGCAGGAAATAAAATGCTACTTTGTGTGAAATGAAGCATCGTAGGTGGTCAACTCGGAGATGAGGGTCTGCCCCAAAAATGGTCAACTTTTTGATTAGCGTTTACAAGTAAAGGAACCGTAATTTGTGTATGGTGTTACAGTGAGAGATCCAAGTCTATATGAAAAGCTCTGGGCTTAATTGATTAGAATTAGTTTTATAGAAAGGAGAGTTATTTATGCATGAATATTTTAGAGATTTGACTTATTATTCGTTTCACCACTTTGAAAATGCACAAAACATTGGATGGATAAGCGGAGATAATGATTACATTACGGGAACAGTAACGAATGAATTTATTGAAAACTTAAGTTTATACACAATGAAAACTTTTAACGACATCAGAGGGAATATGAAATGTAGTTTGTGTAATGAAAATAAATTGATTTCCACTGAGACAGCTTCAATCGGCCTATCAGAAATTCGGGTTCTCAGTGAAAAGGGTGAAAATAAATATGCATCTACGAATATGATTATCCATTATGTGATAGAACATAACTATTGCCCTCCTGAAGAATTTATTCAGGCTGTAATCGATGGACCCAAGCCAGGGTCGAATGCGTATCAAGAATATGTAAAACGTTACAATGTTGAATGTTTATGGGGCGAATCTGATGATACAATTCTTACTTCAGAGAAGCTAAGAAACGGTATCTTAAATAATGATAGGAAACTAATTCGTGATTACTCTGATTGTTGTAATATAATAACTAGAGATGGGTCGCTATTAAATGTTGCTATTAAATCAAGAAATGTTGAATTGGTAAATGAATTAATTCAATATGGGGCTGATATCAACAAGTTCAATGGAATTGAATTGAATAATGCTGTTGTAGAATCTGAGAATGAGATTATAAGATTGTTGTTATCCCAAAAAATAACGATTGATGTGAGTACGCCTAAGCTAAATCCTCTGTTTACGGCAATTCGTAAAGGCAATTATGAAGCATCTAAATTATTATTGGAAAATGGAATAGATGCTAATATAAAATATACAAATGAATTTATGAAAAATATGGATGCGATTACTTTGGCAAAACACTGTAAACAAGAAAGTATTATTGAACTGCTTGAAAAATATTGAATAATATTAATCTAAAAAGGTCTGTCAAAAATATGTGTATTCGTTTCGTTTTGAAATACAACCCACAACGCCACGATGCGAGCTAATCGTCGTGTTGTGGGTTCTTTTTTATCCAATACATTTATATAAGTGGCGACTATTCAAAAAATACCCCACCCAGTGCCGAATGAGTAGGGCAGTTGAATCTAAGTAGCCTTAATTCAAGTTGTATTCGTATAAAGACTTTTTCATTTAATTTGTACGCACATCAATGTTTTAGTTTTATACCCTAAAAAGTGCTATTCCGATACATCAAACAGGTCGATTATGGTCAGATACCACCATGATTGACCTGTTTTTATATGCAGATGATTTTGTACTTCATGCCCGAGCTCGGTTCAAAGGTAAAACTGTACGGAATCCATAAACATAACCATTCGAATAATGGTGTATTTAGTTGGGGAGATTTGGAGACAGTAAGAGGTTTTGAGATGGAAGAAAAAAGAGCTGCATTACCGAATGGAGCAACACTTAGTATAAAACGGGGATCAAATGGATGGAATTGGGATACTATGGATACACAATTAATTCTGAATAAAGCAAAACAAAATGTACGTACTAAACCAGAGTACGCAGAATTATTAAGGCAAAGAAATCAAGCGGCGCTAGATATGGCATGGATGAAAGAATCCGCTGAATTGATGGGAGGTAGTTTTAATGTATACAAGTAAAAGTGAGGAAAGAAAGTTCCTATATGCTAAACCCTACTTCGTTGGAGTGATTGTAGACACAGATTCAAATGAATTTGACTGGTTTGGGAACGACGAGAGAGGTCAATTAGGGAGATTCATAAAGGAGAGTAACGTTACTGACCTTATATGTGAATTGGTTCATATTTTCAAAGAAGGGCTGCCAAACTACTACGAGCTTTCTTCACTTTTTAGTGTTAAATATGAAATAGTACAAGGATATTTAATATCTCGTTATGGATTAGAAACTGCTCGAAAAGAGAAAGAGGAGTTTGAAAGACGGTTTGGTAAAGGTAAAGCAGGTATGGATAATGGAGATAAAATTATTTGTAGAGTCGAAAACATTGAACGTAAAGATCAAGATATATCTAAAATAGAAATGGATATTGACATTGAGTGTTTAAAAATCAATAACCTTTATTTATTTGTCGACGAAATACCAGATCTGAATGAATTGAAAGCCAACATTGAGGCAAAGTTTGATGATATTAACATTACTGTTAGTAATAAATTAATAGTTGAAGATAAAACCTATAGGTTATTGTTTTAGAAGATGAAAATAGGATGGCTGGGCTTTTTCAGGAATAGTAGAATGTCGGCCAAGAGTCTGTCAACAACATTGTTTAAACATACGCCACAATCCGAGCTGACAGCCCGTATTGTGGTTTCTTTTTCATCCATCGTTATTTTGTAAAGTTAATTCGAATTTGAATAGGGAAGATGTGTCTGCCATCATGACCCGCAGAGCCTTCAACAACCAAGTAGCTGATGCGAAAGGGAAGTTAGATGCTCTCGGAGATACCTTGTTAGGCTTGTGGAATACCGCCGTAGATGCCGGAGACTTGCTGCTGACAGGACTTGTGGGCGACGAGAACACGCAAGAAATCTTTTCAGATTTGGGGAAGCTGGGACAAGGGCTTTACGATGACTATATCGATCCATTCGCGAAGGACGAGCAATACAAACAAGAAAACTTGTTTAACGGCGGTCTGTGGACCAGATCAGAAGAACAAAGCTATGCGAAGGGCCAGAATGCGTTTAAGAAAGACATGGTGGTAGCAGAGGTAGCGGCAAACTTTCTAAGTGCCGGAACAGGTACAGCCGTCATGCGGACAGTGAAAACGGCCGATAAGCTGGATGGTAAGAAAAAGTCTGGTGACCATGAGGGAAATGGGAAAGGTATCCTTTTACCTAATTCTAGTATCAATGAAGTAATGCACGTCATTCTTAAGGATGGAAAGCTAAAGACGGCGGCTAAGAGTTTTGCAGAGTCGATGATTAAATTAAAAGATAAAATTGAAGAGTTTCTCAAGCAGATGGGTAAGATGTTTGATGGAAGAGTTGTTGTCTTCAGAAACGCTGCTACGGGTCAACTTAATGTTTATTGGGTTCGGAATAATGATTTGCCTGGTAATGGAGGCGGTGGTGAAGGGAATCATAGTCGCAGTAATAATGGTAATGAGGGGACAGGTAATGTTAATAAGCCTGAGAGAATAATTGATGATCTTTACAATAGAACTAAAAACATAAGAGATCAAATAAAGCAAAAAGCAGATGAAATAAGAAAATCTGATTCTTTCAAAAATCTTTCAAGTAAACAGAGAAGAATTTTAGAGCAAAAACTAAGAAGATTAGAAACAGGTAATTTAGCCTCCGCTAAAGTTGATATTTCTGGAATCGAGAAAGGCTATATTTCTCATAGTCAAATTGATACATTGGATGATTTATTTGCAGATCTTGATAATTTTACACATCTAAAAAACGATAGAGTATTTGAAACATATGTAGAGGACGGCTTTCCAAGATACCAAGATACTGAAGCCAAAAAATTTTAGAGGATATTGCTTCCTACTATAAAGGGTGAAATTGATTTGTTTTCACATTTTGACGTGTGCCAAAGTTGTACAAATTTGATATTTGGGTTTAGACGTAAATTCCCTAATATAAAATTGAACGTTTATACTAATAGCATGAGATAAAGGGATGTGTGTTATGAGTACCTACGAAGAAATTAAAGATTCTGTCGAATTTGGATTTGAAGAATACATTGGTAATAACAATTACAATTCTGCCCAGGCTTCTTCAAGAATTCTAGAGGAGGACTGGTGGTTATTAAACGAAGGAAATTTCAGTAAAACGGCATTTTTTGTATGTCTGGCCTTAGAAAGTCTGAAAAAGAATGAAATTGCTGACTTTCTATTACTAAAATTAGATACTTTTTTAACGAATTTAGAATTTGAAGATTATATTAAAACAGATGATGTGAAGCAACTTTCTCAAGATATCAATTTGTACAAAGAACGTATAGAAAAGGTTGATTATAAAATCATTCAAACAGATGATACTTGGAAAGGTAGACTTGAATATATTTTGAGTTTGAAGCAAGAAGACTTATAGCCTCACATTTCCCCAATAGCAAGGTCGTAATATACAACCAACAAACCAAACACTAAAAAACTTGACAAAAGCACTTGATAAGCATTTAAAGGCTTATTCCAACTTGAACACTGAGGAGGAATAAGCCTTTTTCTTTTACCAGCGGGGGTAAGCATATTTTGTCCCCTGCCAGACCAAGTCAAAGATGAAGTAATTCTGGGGAGGATAATTTGTCTGCGTTTTGGAGTGCTGTGGTCGATACGGCAGATATGGCTTTTACCGCAATAATGCTCGGCAACTCCGAAGAAATTTATGAAGGGGTAAGTGGTAAAGAGGTAGGATCACTTACCGAGCGAAATATCATGGCAAAGGGGGGCGTGGATCGTACTACCAGTGCCTTGAATTACGCGGGAGATGTACTCACGGGGATTAAATCGGCGAGAGAAATGGGAACGGATGCATTAGAAGCGGCTTGGTCAGGTGCAAAAGGAGTCTATAGCGATTTCATAGAACGCTTTGTAAAAGATGGGCAATACATGTTGGAAGACACACAAGGCGGCAGGTGGACCAGGTCGATTGAAGAAAGCTACGAAAAAGGCCGAAATAGAGGCAAGCAAGATTTAGTTATTGCCGAGCTGCTACTCAGCCGTGGGGCTGCGTCTGCCTATAAGCAGGGAGCCAAAAAGGTAATTGACTTAGAGCCAGATGGACATGCCCAACGTGGAAAACGAGATGATGGGAATAGGACGGGATTACTTCTCGATGGCGCAGATAACAATCGGAACAAGTAGCTCATCCCTAAGGGGTGGGAAGCTAAAGACGCAGGCTAAGAGCTTCACAGAGTTGTTTACTGATTTACAAAAAGAGGTTGATAAGCTTCTTAAGCAGATGGGGAACATGCTTGGTGGAGTTGCTGTTTTTAGAGAGGCTTACTCGGGTCAATATAGGTATTATTTTGTTCGGCATGATGATTTGGTTGGTGGTAATGGCGGTGGTGGAGGGAATCATCGTCGTAGTGATAATGGTAATGAGGGGACGGGTAATGTTCCTGAATCAATACCTACCCTTAAAAAGGTTGATTGGAATGAATACAAGCGTGTAGATGATTATAAACCCACATTTATAGATGAATTTCAAGAAAAAGAATATAAAGCTGCATTAAAGGATTATGATGATAGTAGAAGTGTTGGTATGACTGATATGACTGATATTGAGCAGGTTGCAAAAAATACTGGTATGACAATAGAAGAAATTAGGGCTATGAAACAACACAAGGCTACCCATATAAAAATCCTGGTTCGTATCAAAAAGATAGTGATGATTGTGGTTCAGACCCTCCTGGTGCACATGATGTAGCTTCTGATCAACCTTCATTTGAACTCCCTGGAGCATATGACTATTATTCGAAAAAAAGTTTTTGGGCAATAAAAATAGAGAAGATGGAGCGAAATAATTGATGGAAAATTTTAATCAGGCAATTAAGCGTATTTCTGCAATAGATTGGAGTTGTATAGGAAACAAGCAAGCAAGATCACATGTTCATTTGAGTAAAGAATACTTAAGAAGAGCATCAATATTTTCCCAAGATTATCCTGGGTCTTGTAGGTATCCTTTTATTATCATTTCAAATTCGATAACTAAGTCACAAGTGAGTGTTGATGAATTACAAATACTAAAGGAGATTGGCAATAGTTATGTTAGAGAGATTGCTACCAGTTATTTAGAGTTAAACGCACTCATTGATGAAGGAAATCAAATTGCTATTGATAATAAAGATTTGTTTGAGCCAGCAATAAAGCTATATGAAAGAGGTGGCCATTTCTTTATAAGGGCAGGTCATTTGAATGTAGCTGGTGCTACTGATTTTCTTTCGCTTGCAAATCGAGTTAAAAGGGAACCACTTGATATAAGTGATGAAACCTTGGATGCGCTTGACAATGGACATGTTGATTAATTTATGGATTTGTTCTGATTATTAAACAACTCCAACACTTGATAAACTTTCAAAAGCTCTTTCCCACTTGAACCATGAGTAGGAATGAGCTTTTTTTGCATGCTCAAAATCAAAATAGGACGAAACGAATGGCAAAACGTGAACAGGTAGTGGCAGAAGAGTTGAAGAACCAGCAACTAGCAAAGGGAGTAGAAAAGTAAATGAGGTCTATTGTTTAGGCACGAGTTGTATACGAGCAGCTTATGGATGAAATTCGTAGCTACTGTCGATGCCCAACGTGGAAAACGAGCCGATGTAAATGGGACGGGTATACTACTTGATGGCGCAGATAACAACCGGAACAGTAGCTAATCACTAAAGGATGGAAAGCTAAAGACACAGGCTAAGAGTTTTCCAAAAATGATCGAGGAATTACAAAAAGAGGTTGATAAGCTCCTTAAGCAGATGGGGAACGTGTTTGGCGGAAGAGTTGTTGTTCTCAGAGACGCTCATACGGGTCAATCTAGGTTTTATTGGGTTCGGAATGATGATTTGTCTAGGATAATGATGCTTATGTGGGGTATTTCAAACTTAAACAGCAAAGAACAGACGAGTACAATTCCAAAGAAAAATTAAAAAGAAAATCTTGGTCTGATAATGATGAGTTTAATTGGCGGTAGGATTCGCAACATGGTAAGTTGGAAAGATGGAATAAACGAAGGACAGAACATCTAGGAGGATTTGATCCTGTGACAGGAAAGTAAACTAAGGATAAGGCTAAAGCCAAAGGTAAATATTGATAACCCTTTAACTGATGAACCAAGTATGCAATCGAAGTGGCTAGTAGAAAATTGTGCTGAAGTTTGGGCGGTAAGAGATGCAATACTTCAAGGTTCAAAATTGTTCAATTACATTTGAGGATTTTATGCAATCCATGGAGTAGGAGGAAAAAAAGTGAGTATGAGTAATGAAACTATGAAAATTTTAAGGAATTCTGGTTGGTATGAGGGAAGAAATATAGACACTAAAGAAATTGAAGAGAATTTAGAAAAATTAGGTTTTATCATTTATCCAGAAGTGAAAAAATTTTTAGCAGAGTTTGGTAATCTAGTAATAGAAGATACTATAAACGATGAGACCCACAATACAGGTGTGAAGTTCAGAAGCCAGGGAGCTTTCAAAGCAGAAGAGAAATATGCTCAAGAAAATTTAGTGCCCGTGGGTTTTATTGATAGTGACAATCTTGTACTATTTGTATCAGAAAGTGGAAAAGTGTACTGCAGTACAGGGAAATTAGGTGATAATGCAAAAGAAGCATGGGAAAGTTTAATTGGGGGTAGCGGTGGTAAGCCGTGGGGGCGTTTCTAGATATGTAATTTATTTTATACAAGCAACTCAAAATAATGTATATGTATCTCTTTACTACAATGTAACGCCACAATGCGAGCTAACTGCCGTGTTGTGGTTTCTTTTTTATCCTCCGCTTCATGCTAAAAAATAGTCATACAAGTGGCTAAGAAGCTTGGATACTGAGGGGACGGGAAATGGTGAGGGTAGTGCATATGATCATGTATATACTTCTACCAAATCAATCGACGATGTGTTTCCTGAGCTTAAAGGAGTAAACCCACATTATGTCGAAGGTGCAGGTCCTAGAGTAAATATTAATTGTACTTCTTGTGCTAATGCTAACCATGCTCGGGTGGATTGATGTAGGGGCTGTAGCGGAAAAAATGACACAGTATGGTGCTCATAGTGATTTACTTCAATCTTCACCTTGGGGATTCCATAAGCCATCTTCTGTGGCGGATGTAACTAAAATGGTTATTGAAGAAGGTGATGGGTTTACTGCTCCTGTTATAATTCATCAAGGAAAGATTCTACATGTAAATTAGGCAAGCCATTCTAGAATAAAAAAAGGAGATTTCTGGATGGAAGAATATATTGCAAAAATAACTTTTGAAGAAGCAAAGGAACTCGCTGAACAATTAGCATTTCAAAGACTAAATAATTACAGAAAAGGCGAGCACATTAAGTTATTAAGAGAGGATTATTTAGAGGCCGAGTGCTGTTGGTTTTTCTTTAGGAATAAAGAAATAGAAGGACCTGATGACGGGTTTCGTTTGTGGGATTGTGCATATTCGATAAGTAAAAAAGGTGAGTGTGGTACAGTGATTGATTATTCAGACTATCCCGAGAAGTTAAATGAATTTATTATGCAATTTTCAGATCGGTGCAAAGAAAAAGGGTATTAATTTGAAAATGCAATGATTCCAAAAGTTTGATACAAAAGATACCTTCGAAAATTTTGTGTATCCATCGTTCCATACAACCAACAGCGCCACAACATATAATACTAACTGGAAATCCTTTGATTCTTAACCTCGAGGAGCACACGACGTAGCTAATCCTCAATCTATATAAAGAACAAGGTAAGATAGAAAACCAAATAGAAAAAGAAAGAGGAGAATGAATTTGGGATATTTAAATCAGGCGATTAAACGTCTTTCCGTAATAGATTGGGGCTGTCTTGGAGAAAAGGAAACTATGTCACAAAGTTATTTGTGTCGAGAGTACTTAAGAAGAGCGAGGAAATTTTTACGAGATTATCCAGGTACTTGTGTACCTCCTTTCATTATGATTTCAAATTCGATCACTGCGCCACAAGAAAACATTGAAATGATCGAAATAGTGAATGAAATAAATAATTCTTACCATAGAGCTCTCGTTACGAGTTACCTTGAATTATGCGCTCTTATTGATGAAAAAAATCCAATTGCTCTGGCTAACAAGGAGTTGTTTGAGCCAGCAATTAAGCTATATGAACGAGGTGGCTTTTTCTTTAAAAGGGAAGGATATATAAATATAAATGGTAGCTTTATTATAATTGCAGATGTTGCATGGGATGAACAGGAACCACTAGATATTAGTGATGAAACCTTGGATGCGCTAGATAATGGTTGTGCCGAGTAAAACCATCATTCAACCAATATTCCATACAAAAATATAGACTGGGTTTACAATGTGGCAGGAAGGAGTCATATTTTGTACCTTATGTGAGAGCTCAGGCGAAGGTTGCGCTGTATGAAGAAAAGGAGCCTTTGCCTTATAGAAGATTAGATTCTTGGAGCGAAGAATTACAACAGTTTACCGGTTATCCTAAAGGTGCACACGGAAATCCAAGAGTTCCGGATTTTGAATAAAACAGTGGTAACCTATTATTAAAAAAATAAATGGAGGTTTTTTTTTGTATTGGGAGTACGAGGAATTGTTTGAAGCAATAAATGAATTATACCAAGACGCTTTACAAATGAATATGAGTAGTACTAAAGCGTTATCTAGGGCGCTTAGTGAATTTGAAACCACGATGAATCTGGGAGTCTTTGAAAAATCTATAATAATTATTGCATATGGAGAGATATTATTAACACACTCGGAGGTATTTCATAAATCCAAAGAGTTTCTGTTAAAAGAAATGTATGATTTGAATATGCAGCAATTAGAGGGAAAATTGACTTTAGAACAATTTAATGATCTTAATGCTCGAAAAAACTTGATATTAGAAAAAATTGAACAAAAGCCAATTACGTATATATTAGATTAAAATAATTATTATAAATGACGTAAAACACAATTTTGATCATGGTGATAGTTGGTAAAAGCTATCATCTTTTTTATGCCTAAGTGCAAGAGTACAACATAGGGAACGACAAAAGCTGACTTAGACAAAATTAGAGAAACTGTGCCAGATTACTATTCGAGAGGGGACTTACCTGGTCCTATTGTTAGTGATACCAATCCAGCAGGTGCAGAATTTATTGATGCAACAAGGTGTAAAGTGGGACTTTAAAGGATGGTATTCAAAATCTCCACCAAAGGGTTATAGAAGTACGTGAAGCAGTAAAAGAGTTAGGTTCAAGTGATAAATGGCTGTGGTAGCCATAAAATATCCGAAAGGAAGTATTACATGGATAATAGTATGTTTTTAAAACATCATAAATGGGCAGAATCAGATGGTACTATTGGAGAGAAATTAGAAATTGTGAAGAAAGTAATAAAACAACTAAATCTTGCAAGGATGAATCTAAGTTGTTCAGAGATTGTAGAGTCAAATATGAATGATTCGTTTCTGACGAATAATGATATGAGTGATTGCTATTTTTTACGTACATCATTCGAAGAAGCGAATTTCTCGGAATGTATACTAAGTAAAACAGTATTTGATTACGCGTCCCTAAAACATACAAATATAAGAAATTGTGTGGGTATAAAATCGTCTTTTGAAGATGCAGATCTTAGCTTTGCTAACTTTTCTGAATCTGACTTTAGGAGAGCATCATTTCGAAGAGCAAATCTAAGCTACGCAAAGTTTTCTAATGTTGATTTAACAAACGCTCTACTCGATGGGGCACTCCTCTATGGAACTAGTTTTGAAGAAATAAACGGGATTGATGAAGTGTCTGCTAAACATATTTTTGTTGGAACTGAAGAAAAACCAATAAGGTTGGACGCTGATGATATCAAAAAGTGGTTAATGGAGCAACAGAGGGCCCATTTACTTTCCTAACAACAAGATGGTGCAATACAACCAATAAACCAAACACTGAACAATTCAATCACTTGGTAAACTTTCAAAAGCTCTTTCCAACTTGAATATGGGTAGGGATAGGCTTTTTTTACATGCCTGGAAGTGACATATAGTTTTGAATACGGAGATTAAAAATCACGGAATAGAAGGAAAAAAACTTAAGCAGGCACTAAAACAACTATTTGGATTAATTAGTGAGGAAGCGACTATGGAATATAACATAGAGAATATTAAGAAATATTACGATGATTTCCGGTTATACAACTATGACAATCTTATTAAGCAAGGTTTTATAGAGAGTGATGCCCTTTTTATGAGTCAGATAGGTGTTCCGTACAATTTTCTAGGTTTCACTTTTTTTGGCCTAGAAGAATTTAAAACTTGTGTATTTTCCGATGAAAAATACATTCAAGTAGGTATTTTTAGACCACATGATTATACGAGCAACGAAATTTATGTGCATTTAGGTAGTGGAAAGGTAGTAAAAGAATCAGAAAATGGTGTAGGTTTTCTGAATCGTGATTTAAAAACCTTTTTCTTGTTCCATCTGATTTTTTTTCAAGAAGCTAAAAAGTATAATTTGAAAGAAGTAGAAGAATGTAATACGTATGGAGAAGAGGTAAGGATTAAGTTTGAAAAAATTGATCCCGAAGCAATGAAAAATAGCGAAGGGTATTGGTCTACTAAAGTTGAAGAATATGAAGAGATGTGGTGATGTTTAAACCCATTTACAAGCCCAACTTCAAGATCGTACAATACAACCAACAAACCGAACACTAAACAACTTGACAAATACACTTAGAGTAATTTCAAAGGCTTATCCAACTTGAACGATAAGGAGGAATGAGCCTTTTTTATGCCCAAAACAAAGGATGAAAGGAAAATAGCAAAACAGTACAGGAAGTAGGAAAAACACTGTGATTAATTACTTTGGCACAAGCAAAGTATGACGCGAGAGTGGAGGAAGTAAGAATAATGCAAAACGATTACTTAATAAGTGCCGCAGAAAGAATCTCATCGATTGATTTTGATAATATTCGTAACCAGGATTACGCATCTCATCATTTACTAGTGCAAGAATTCCTTAGAAGGGCTACGCGTGTTATTCATGAATATTCAATTACTTTAAAGACTTTAAGGTATCCGTTTATTTCTGCATCTGATGTAATGGATAGAGAGTTAGACATAGATGTCCTTCAATGGTGTCCCAAACTTGAAGAAATTCATAATGGTACTATTAAATATATGTGTCGATACTATCTTGAATGGTCAGCTTTAATAGATAAAGGGATATCAGTTGCGTTAGAACATAAGGATTTGTATGAACCGTTGATACAATTATTAGAAAGAGGAGGGAGCTTTACTATTCGTCAAAATTCAATGATTGTTGGTGAGGCTACCTTCCATCTTCCTACTTATCGTGACAAGGTAATTATGGAACACAATGATATAAGTGAGCAACATTTAGATCAATTGGATTTAGAACAAGACATGGAGATAAAGTGGGAAAATGAGGACGGACTGATTATTACAAGCTACCTAGAGTATGCTCAAACTAGAATTACGTCTATCAATTTTATGCTTGAACAACCAGAAAAGAAATCCCATTTAATCTTATTAAATGAATTTTTAAGAAGGGCGGCATATTTTGAACGATTTTTATATTTAAGCATCGGTAGTCCGTTTGTTAATGCTGTAGAAGCGCTGGGGTATTCATATACATTAGAGATAGAAGAAGGATGTCCAGCTATTCAATCAATTGAAAGTGAATTAATCAAGTCAGTTTGTATAAATTACTTAGAACTATCAGCGTTAGTAGATCAGAAAGTACGAAAAGCTCGAAAGTATTATAATCTTTATGAGCCTATGATTAAATTATTTGAAAGGGGTGGGAAAGTCATCCTTATGGATAACAATATTATTGCTGGATCAGAGATGATTCCGCTTGCAGATTGGTATGTAGACGCCATAACGAACTCACCAGAAGATATAAGTGATAGAAATTTGAATGAAATTGATAAATAGTCACTAAATCGTTATTCACGTAGTTTGCTTCCGTGAATTTAGTCATTGTTAAGGAGATAGATTTATGAAACGAAATTATAAAGCTCTATTTGGCGCGTTTTATGAAAGTTATTTTGACTTTAAAAGCGAGAAGATGAGTGATGCTGAAGCACTTGTCTGCAGTAAGGAACTATTTTGGGGTAATTAATAATGACATAAAAAATGTAAGTGAGCTTGTAGATAAAATATTGGAGTGTTTCGAAAGGGAATGTAAGAATACGTCTAGTGAAAATATTGTTGTTAAAACTACAATTGCAGAGAAGATGAAAAGGCAGATCTGTCTATTCGAATTAAGGTAGTGTTGAGTAAATAAGTGGAGAAAGTAAGAAGTAACTGTCAAAAATTACTTGAGCTGCGGAGAGAAAAAGACACTGGCGAAAATTCCTCTCCTATAAGCCGATTTTTTTCTATACGAAGAAAGGCTGCCGAGTTTCTCGACAGCCATACAGTGGGGAGAGTAGTTATTAATCTTTCAGCACGGTAATCTCTTTTGAAGCACGTTTTTTATCCGGGGTAGGGAACATTTGAAATTGATGCTGAAGCTCGATTTCCTTCTCATTCAAGTCACTTGAATCTTTTTGCTCAGCTTGTCCCCTGTGTTTATCGCTATTTTCCACGACCAGTCACCTCCCTCAAAGGAGTAGGGTATACAATAAGTCCCTCCTTTATCCCAAAAAGAGGAAACAGATGCTTAACGTTCATCGAGATATTCCTTTACATTGCCATGCAGGTCAATTTTGCAGGCATCGAATCGTAGAGTGAGCGCTTGAGCACAGTATGGTAAAGCTCGCGTCATACTCGGTAGTTACTTCCTGTCATCACTTTTCCGACTTACAAAATGATTTTGATGAAATGACATGACGTAGCCTGTCATATGACATTTTGGCACTGGTTTATATGACGCGCAGCGGATTACGGTAAGGGCAGACCGTCAGCATCGTGTCGGAAAAGGTATAGATAGGAGAGAATTAGCTTAGATGAAAAGAGCGATCATGCGTAACGTTCAAAATGTTATCTTTTTGCTGTTTACATTTGTCTCGGGGGTATTTTATTTGTGTTTTTACATGGTCAGTATCGTGCTCGGCTTGGCCTTGTCATTTACAGTAGTGGGAATTCCATTGCTCACCAATGTGTTGCGTACAACCCAAACCTTTGTCCAGTATGAACGTGTTCAGACGAAGATTTATACCGATATTTCGATAGAACCTTTGGCAACGAGACAAAGAGCAGAGGGAAATCAATGGAAGCAGGCAAAGGCGGAATTAATGGATATGAGAAACTGGATATCCGTTTATTGGCTGATGAAGAAATTTGTCATAGGCTGTATTTGCCTGGTGGTCGGAGTGCTCATCTACATTGTACCCGTATGTTTTGTGTTCATACCGTTGCTCTATCCTTTTGTGGAGCTACATTTTTTCGGGAGCGTAGTGGATTCAGAGATGAAGGCATTGCAAATCATGAGTGTGGGATTCATACTCATGATCGGGTGCTCCATGATTGGGAACGGACTGGTACAATTAATTGGAGGATACACGCGCTTGATGTTCAAAGCAATTAGGGGATGATGGTTTGTTAGATATCGTAAGACAATGGGGCTGGTATGACTGGGTGATGCTTTTTTTACGTCTGCTCATTTGCCTTTCAATCACCGTTACGACTGTACAATTTGGAGATTCTCTTACTCTGCCCTTATGGATTGTCATTTTGTGGGAAATCATGGTTTTTTCCGTTCCATGGATTTGTTTGCTCCTGAACTATCGTTACTATCTGATTGCAGAAATGTTCATGTTTGGTGGATTATCGATTTATCTCACGTCTATGTTTCCAGCGGCGTTCCATACTTTTTTGATGCCAGCTTTTTTGATTGCCGCCAATAGTGCGGAGAAATCGTATCGCTGGTCGGCTCCCATTACGATTGTTTTCATCCCACTGTTGATTATGTTTTTTTCTCGGGAAATAGATGTGCTCGAGATTTTTCCGCAAGTTTTGCTTGCTTATGTGATGGGGTTTGCCTTTCATTTGCTCATCGTCAATCATCGGCAAAATGAAATGATTCGCAAGCAAAACAGTGTGCTGAAGCAGTACCTCACCCAAATCGAGAGAGTGACGCTGCTGGAGGAGCGGGACCGGCTTTCCAAGGATCTGCATGATACGATGGGGCATTCCTATGTCTCGATCATCATGGGGCTGGAAACCTTGCGTCCAGATGTGGTGTCGCAGGAAGGGACGCAAAAGCTCGACTCTCTCTTGAAGCTTGCGCGAAACGGCATGAAGGAAGTGAGAGGGTACTTGCATCAGATGGGGTCACCGCAAGAGACGCTTCCCTTGGTTCATTCGCTGAGGCAGCTTGCGGAGGAGTTTCAGACACATGCAAAGGTGAATGTGCGGTTTCGTGCGATCGGAGAAGAGTATCCTGTTGGTAAGCAAGTGAAAATGACCTTGTTTCGCTGCTTGCAGGAATCTTTGACCAATGCGGTCCGCCATGGGCAGGCTACGGACATCGTCGTTTCCTTGCATTTTGAGCAGCAACAGACGAGGCTGGAAGTACAGGATAACGGTCACGGGGTGGAGAATTGGAAGGATGGCTTCGGGATCACGACCATGAAAGAGAGGGCCGCTCAATTGCAAGGAAGAGTATCCGTATACTCAGAGCGGGGAGAAGGAACGCTCATTACTTGTTTGGTGCCGAGGCTGATAGAGAGCACCGATGAAATCATTCGTTTGTTTATCGTCGATGATCACTCGTTTATTCGGGATAGCTTACGCACCATACTCGAGGGACAGCGGGACCTGCGGGTAGTCGGGACGGCCGAGGATGGGGCGCAGGCTGTGGAGCTGTGCGAGGAGCTAGAACTAGACCTAGTGCTGATGGACTTGGAAATGCCGAATATGGACGGGATCACTGCGACTAAACGAATCAAGGAAAAATGGCCCGGTATACGTGTCCTTGTCCTATCTACGTTTCAGGATACGGAAAAAGCCAAGGAAATCATGCGCAGTGGTGCAGACGGCTATCTCTTGAAATCGATTGAATCACGCGAGCTTGCGGAAACGATTCGCCTCGTTCATCGCGGCGGTACGATGATTGCACAGGACCTGTTTCATAAAATGCTGGATGAACAGCCAGTAAACCAACAGGAAGATTTGCTTGTTGCACCGAAAATAAGCGAAAAAGACGAGAATGTTTATGGTTTAACGAAGCGCGAGCAGGAGATTTTGCAGATGCTTTCCCAAGGCATGCGTTATAAAACGATCGCTTCCAAGCTGTATTTGTCTGACGGGACCGTGCGTAACTATGCGTCTGCTCTGTATGACAAGCTCGGAGTGCGGAATCGGGATGACGCGGTACAAAAAGGGCAAAAGGAAGGACTTCTGTAACATAGGATAGCCAGGGAGAGTAGTCCCTGGCTTTTTGTTTTTTCAGTTATTCCCAAAAATATAGTAGTAGACTGGTGGCGTTCTCCACGATCATGGTTGCAGAGGGGCCCGTGGAGCTCCGCGCGTCGGCGGCGCATTGATCTGGAATGACAACTAGGAGCAGCCCCACAGGTGGCTATCTTGATCCGTATAGTTAGCTAATCAGTCTGTTACTTTATTTTTCTGTCTAAGACTTTATTTTCTAGTCTGTAACTATATTTTCACAGAACAATAAAAAAGAACATCAACTAAAGAGAATAGGTGGTGTCAGATTTTTTTGTTTTTCCACTGTCTGCTTGATAGGGGGCAAATCAATTTTCTAATGGTTTTTTTGATTGTTTTTTTTATTTTTTGGTATTAAGTCAACTAGAAAAATTAAAATCACGATAATGATGGAATGAATTAGAGGTTTAATAAAGTCAGATCCATCATAAAAAAAGCAAGCTACGACAAAATTAGCTACAAAAGTAATAAAATATCCAAGCACTTAAAAATCCCACCTTAGAACCTGAAGATTTTCTCGTTACCTTCTGAATAATCGGAGTTTTTAGTTACTCCTATATCTTTTTTAATCTCATAATCTCCTATAAAGTTCCCATTCATATCAAATTTACCTGGCCCTAATTCTCTAAAGGAATATTTGATATAAAAATACAAAAGTTCTGGATCAATAGGCGCCAAAGAATACCAAATTCGCCAGCAGCAGCTACACCAATTTTACGTGGATCAGGTAAGCCTTTATTTTTTGCAATTTTAGTTGCTACTTAAATCTGTCTGAAGCTGTATAATCATTCAATCTATAGGGAGTTGGATAAGAAACAGCAGCTTTAGCGATAGAGTTGAACTCTGAGGCAAGTAACTTATTGGCCCTAGCTATAGATTCGTGTGAGGTCTTCTCTAGTTTTAAATTACCATTTACAATTTGAGATTCAATATTGGATCTATTTAACTAGTTCGCCAACCCTTTTGTTACAAAACATACTTTTTTTGGTTATATTCAAATCTATTATATACTAATTCAGAATGATAGTGGAAGTGAAGTACTAGACTCAAAAATAGATTTTAGACTAGAGGCTTTTGAGCGCGAAGTGGGAAGATGAAAAGAAAAATAAAGTAGTAGATTGGCGGAGATCTTCACGATCATGGTTGCAGAGGGGCCCGTCGAGTTCCGCGCGCTGGCGGCGCATCGATCCAGAATGATAACCAGGAGCAGCCCCCCAGGTGACTACCTTGATGAGTATAGTTAGCTAATCAGTCTATTACTTTATTTTTCAGTCTATAACTATATTTTCACAGAACACCGGTCCTGATATTCGGAGGACCAATGCATTCTTTCTAAAATTAGCTCGTTTCTTGTAAATATTTCTTGTTCTGTTAAGATGAAGTTCGGTGCAAATTATGGTAATCAGAGAGACAGAGCAACGAGACTATCGAAGCGATTTTTGGTGGAGGACAACAATGAAACGATTGATGGCAGCATTGTTAAGCCTTGTGTTAATCCTGACGGCCCAATCCAATCTGGTTCAAGCCAATGGGAATGACACAAGAGTCGGTTACGAACAGCATTATACACGTGTCGGAGAGGATTACCACATCCTTGACGATAATGTGCTACTGTCGAAAAAAGATGGAACCGTATGGACTTGGTACATCTATGGACATCCTCTTAGCTCTTCAGATCCATTCTATCAAGCCAAAAAGGTGCAAATTCCAGGCTTGCAGAATGTGAAGGAGATGACAGTCAAAAGCAAGTCGGCTCGGGGTAACTTTATTGTTAACTACGTGGCCCTAAAAAAAGACGGAACGGTGTGGTATTGGGACGCCGCCCCCGGCACCAATCTTGAAACGAGTACGGCTAGTGCCCCGAAGCAAATCAAAGATTTGAAAAATGTAACGTCACTAGTGGCGCATTATAACAATCTCTACAAAGTCTTGTTCGTATTAAAATCAGACGGTTCCGTTTGGAGTTTGGGAAGTGAGATAGGTACCATGAAGGGTGTCTCACCCGTTCAAGTCCGAACAAAGCTGCTAAATGATGTCGTATCCATTAAAATGGCGAACGGCATCGTATTCGCTGTGAAAAAGGACGGTACGGTTTGGAGATGGAAGGCAAATTCGTATCTGTCGAATAACCGCTCGAAAAACACAATTCCAGAGCAGATGAATGGATTTGCTGATATCGTCAAGATAGAGCCGGGTATTTCTACCAGCTATGCCTATATGAAAGATGGCACAGTCTTGTCTTGGTCCACCGCTGACACGAATAAGTATCCCTTGTATTTGCATGCAGCAAAAGACGCGCGAACGATGGTCCAATTGGATTCCATTCGAGATCGGAATATCGACGAAGCTTATGCCCTCCGAGAGGACGACCAGCTTTGGTCAGTGGATAACAATAAAGTTTTCCCAGAGCTTACAGGCATCACTTCTATACACCATAGCGACTTTTCCCCACCCAAAAGGTATTACTATGTAGGAAAAAAGGATCAGACGTTGTGGGCTTGGGCAGATTCGATTGCCTTGCCGAAGCTAGTTGTTTTCACGGATGAAAGGGTAGCTCGTAATCGCCCAGAGAAAGCAGACAAACCAACAGCCGAACGCCCTAGGCGAGCAGACAAACCAACGGGCAATCAACCTGGAACAACAGCCCAGCCTGTGATACGAACTACGCCGGAAATGAGAATCTATCCGTATATCACGATGCTGCAACCTGGTGACAAACAGTTCATTGCGGTAAATAATTTGCTTCCCGGGACAAAAATGACGTACACCATTGACGATCCGAGCATAGGAACCTTATCGAATGTGAATGGCACACAGGTCGTAAAAGCGAAGAAACCCGGGCAGACCATTGTGCGGGCAACTGCAAGCAGAGCTGGTTCTCCGGACGTGACTGCTTCCTTTTTGTTGTACGTCGTCGACAGTAATAGGCTGTCCGAGTCGTATTTCACTGCTGTCCAATCAGTTCCTGTCGCTGACAGACAGCATCCGTTTATTGTGGAGGGACTGACCCAAGCTGGAGAGCTTGTTATCACAGCCGCAAGCAGCGAAGAGCCGGAGCTTGTTGACGGCCAACTCGTCATTACTTCTGACTTGATTGACCGCGTAGCTGACAATGCGCGTAAGGCTAAGACTGCGGTGAAGCAGACACTTTCGGAAAACAACATCGCTCTTGCTAGAGAGTTAGTCGTGAATGGAGATATTTTGTCGTTACCTGAACAAAAAGGTTTTACAGTCAAACTGTATAAGGATAGCTTCACGAATCGTAAGGATGTCGACTATCTTACCGTTCATGCAGGGGATGCGAAACTGACGTTTAACCTTGCGACCGTAAATCGCCTGTTCCAGTCGCTCCCGGTTATCGTTATTCGCCTGGTCGAAAACAATAACGGCGGATATCACGTACAATTTTTAGATGAACAAGGGCAGGAGCTTTCGAACGTATCAAGCAACATCCGACTCATTCTGCCTGTAAATCAGGCAGACGCGACAAATAATAGCGTGTTCTATTCGAACGGGAAAAGCACGCAGCCTATCGGTGGAAAATTCAATCCGTACAATAACGGCATGGAAGCCGAAATAAACCGTTCTGGAACGTATTTCGTGGACGATAATACCAAAACGTTCCCCGATGTTGACAATCGGGACCCTGAGTTACAGCAAGCCGTACAGTTTTTGGGGTCGAAAGGAATCATAACCGGAAATGAAAATGGCAACTTTGAGCCTGATTCACCACTTACCCGTGCAGAGTTCACGGCGATGCTGGTAAGAGCTTTTTACGCTTTGGACGAAACAGCGACGGAGAGCTTTTCAGACGTGAACCCGCCGCAATGGCATGTTCCATTTATCGCGTCATCCGAAAAGAAGGATATCGTCAAAGGTTATCCGGATGGCACGTTTAGGCCGGACCATACCATATCCCGTGAAGAAATGGCTGCAATCGGCGCCAGATCATTACATGAAAAGAACAATTATTATTATCCTTCGAATCCGGGGGACTACTTGAGTCAATTCATAGACCAACATACGATTGCTGATTGGGCGAGACCAACGATGGCTTTGGCTGTGAAGCAGCGCTTAATCGATGTTCCTGCTGATAAACAGATTAGAGCTGGGGAGGCTGTCACTCGCGGGGAAGCTGCCCGAATGCTGTATCGATTATACTTGCAGCTTTGATACTGTTAATAGCGCGGTAAACTTTCAAAGGCTCATTTCAACCTGACGATAGGGAGGAATGAGCCTTTGAAAATAGGAGAAGTAAGAGCATGGACTTTGATATTCGAGAGATCCGCGATTATTATGACCTGAATTACAAGCCTATGATTACAATGAATTAGTCACTCTGGGTATAAGCCATGATAATAATGCTGAATAAAAACTTGAGAACATTTTTCTTGTTCCATTTAATAAAAAATGAAGTGGCAATGAAAATGAGATAACAAGGTGAATATCCTTCCTATAAATACGTGTGTGAGTTGCGTAGGTTGTTTGAACAAATCGATCCTGCACCAATGAAGGATGTGGAAAGCTATTGGTCTCATTTGGTAGAAGACTATGAAACTGGGTTATGAAATAGGGCTAAAATTTGACAGGCATTTTCAAAAAGTTGTATAGTAAACTACCAAATGTATCCACCATATACAAACAATTCTTCTATCAAAACTCCACGAGGAGGAATGACACGATGGAAATGTCTATTACAAGAGGACTCTCAGAATTAAAATTACTCGATAAAAGAATCCAAAAAGGAATTAATGAAACGACTTTCATGTCTTCCGCAATTGGACCTAAGCCAGTAACTGGTTATACGTCAACAGAACTGTATGTGGAAACGACAGAGCGAAACTACCAATCCGTTGTTGATCTAATAAAAAGAAGACAAAAAATTAAGTCACTGATCGTCGAGTCCAATGCAAAGACGATGGTAACGATTAGCGGCAAGAGAATGACAGTGGCAGAAGCAATCGAGCGAAAAACCTCCATTCAATATGAGAAATCACTGCTGGAGAAAATGAGAAGAGATTACAACCACGCTGTCACGCAGGTTGAAGAGAAAAATGAAGAAGTACAGCTGCGATTAGAAAAGCTGCTCGAAGCGAACTTTGGCAAAGACTCCAAGGTGAAGGATACAGAAATGGACGCGATCTCCAAACCGTTTAAAGAGCAGAATGAAGCGAAGCTCGTAGACCCATTGAAATTGAAAGAGAAAATGGATACGCTTAGTAAAGAAATTGACGAATTTGAGTGTGAAGTCGATTTTATTTTAAGCGAATCCAATACGATTACCAAAATTCATCTTGTGGATTAACAGTGTAATTTGCTAATCATTTGAATAGCTGATAAACGAGAGTCCCTTGCCTAGTGGGTTAACTAGGCCATCCTGCAAATTATTTGGTAATATGAGGATGAAAGCTCAAAGATGAGAGCTCAGATTTCAAAACTTACGTAGCAAAGCTCTTTAGGCTCAAAGGTCAGGACTTAGGCTTTAATACTCGATGAAATCTTGGGGCATTGGTCAATAAAAGTACACTCTCTGGACTTTTCAGCAACCACCAAGCTAAATGGTTAGCAACTAGCACTCATACAAAGTAGAGATATGTTGAGAAATGATTTTCAACGTACCTCTACTTTTTTATTTAAACGAAACGGTTAAGAAATAGAAAAGATATGTCGATACAAATAGGAAGAAAAGGAAATAAATTGATTGTGGAATACAAGGAAAGTCAGGGAGTGAAGCAATGGAATTTGAGTTTCATGTTACCTTCAACGATCTCCAATTTGATGAAAAGGAAGCTTTTATCGATCTCTGCCAATCGCAACAAGTGAAACCGGTCATGATCGTTTTGGATCAGGGAAATTACATTCATCAGCCAATGATCACAGGAGTAATCAAACGACCAGATTTTCATGAAGCGAATAAAGAGATGGAAAAGATGGCAGCTACGTTTCAAAACAACGGTTTTACCATCGTCCGAAAGAAAGTAGAGATTTCTCCAAAGGAAGAAACGTACTTTCACACGCCCATCCTAAAAAACTCGAAGCCTTACTTCGAATGGCATGGCAAAGTACAGGTCGATGATGTCGCCGCATTACGAAATTTATGTGTGGGCCATGGCGGACATATCTCGAGAAACTCTTTGAATGCGAATGGAAAAGTGAGATTTATTACCGTACGAGAATATGAGAGCCCGAAACAGTTTTACGATCGGGTAGAAAAGATACATACCATTTTGCAAGCGAATCAGATCGGGCTAATCAAAGAACAATATGAACTTTGTATTTATGACAGCCGCGAAGAACTGGACAGTGGCTGGATTTCCTAATTTTTAGATGGAGGATCATGATGATTACGTATGATGACGTAGCAGAGTTGGAATATGAGGCGAGAGAGCTCGTTGTTTTGGAAGCACTGTTGAGAAGAATTGCACTAGTGAATATGCCCTTTGTATTAAAAGGCAGCCTTCTAACCAGACAATATTTGGACAACCGAGAGATTCGGGACGCGGATGATATCGACCTATTGTATGCGGGGAAGATCAGGGACGTCGAACATGCCCATGAAGTATTTACACAATGGATGATTCAAGTAACCGAAATGGATCTGAACGACGGCGTCGTGTTTAGAAGCTTTCGAAAGAATGCATTTTGGAGATATATCGACTACGCAATGGCAGATGATTTTCCGACGATCAATACGGATATTGCCTATTATTTCAAAGGTCAAACAAGGGAAGAGAATGACTATAACGAGCTTAATCTGGATATTTCGTTTAACCTGGAAATGGATGCAGCCCCGGTTCCGCTAGAGTACCAACCAGCCTTTGGGGAAAGCTTTCTTGTTCCGTACACGGTACCCCTGTCCATCCAGGTTGCTTGGAAGCTGCATCAAACGATTGTCAGGCCTAGGTTTAAAGACTTGTACGATTTGAAATTTTTACTCTCTCACCCGTCCTATGACACTGGTGCCCTCAAGGAAACTTTACAGGCGCTCGTGAACGAATGCAGTATCGATCCTTCTATTAAAAAAGCGGATATGAAAAAGGTGCTCGTTGATGATTTACAGCCCATATACGATTCATTATCCTACGATTACGACTTGAGAAAATATGCTGGCAGCATGGATCGTGGTCTCTATTTTACGCAGTTTGTCAGTGATTTGCGTAAAAAGATGGATTTTGCCGGGATTAATGGGTATGCGTTTGAAAGTTTGCCGAGTCCAACACCGAAAAAATTGCCTTAATAAATGAAACAGCGGCTACCTAAGACCGGAAAAGAAAATCTGATAGTACCACGTCTTTGATGGCCGCTGTTTTCTGTTATTGGTTCGATTAACCCAAAAAAGCGATAGAACGCTTCACTTTTCTGGCGAATGCAATGGGATTATCAATCGACTCCCAATGAATATACATAAGACGCGGGTTGTCAAAGAGCCAGTGATTATGGACTGCTGTTACCTTTATCCCGTTTTTGCGAAGGTTTGACAGCAAACGGTTTACTTGGTTTTGGAAGAGAGCCGTTTCCCCTAGACATAGTGCACGTCCTGAACTGTTCAAGGATTCGAATGAGAACAATTGATAGCGGACCAATGGGGATGTGGTTTTTCTGCCTAATATGGATGCATTGAATACTCTATTTCTGGAGACGAAACAAACGGGACCTCTTGTAATTTCATGCTCTGTTCCACCTAAAATGGCAGAAAATCGGTTACACAGTCTTCTAAATTGGGGACTTGCCTTTGCTTTTGCCTTTACTTTGCCCATATTCGTCATCCTTTCGATTATGATGAAATGAAAACTTCATGGCTCCACCATGTTAACCCAGGAATGCGATGGACTCTTTGGTTTTCCTGGCGAATACGATAGGATTCTCTATCGCTTCCCAATGCATATACATTAAGCGCGGATTTTCTTTTAGCCAGTGGTTGTGAAGTGCCGTCACTTTTATCCCACGTTTGCGGAGATTCGACATCAAGCGGTTCACTTGATTTTGGTGAACGGCAGTCTCGCCCAAACAAAGGGCACGACCTGACTTATCAAGGGATTCAAACGAAAACATTTGAGCTCGAACTAAAGGGGAAAGCGTACGTCTTCCTAAGATGGTTTCTCGAAGATTTGTAAGCCGCATGACAAAACAAACAGGCCCACTATCAATTTCCGACTCACCCCCTAATATTTTTCCAAATCGGTTACAGAGCCTTTTGAATTGGGGGCTAACCTTCGCTTTCGCTTTATTCGCCATAGTAATCCTCCTTTTGTCAATCTCGAAATAGCTTATGACTGACAGGAAAAAGGGAAATGAGTAATTTGTGGTTTTTTTACATGAAAAAGACACAGATTTCATTCTAGGTCCTAGTTATCACCCATTTCACACTTCTGAAGATTTTCTTATCCCTTTCCACTTATCAGGAACAGATTTACGACGAGTCTCGTTTCGAGGAGCAAATTTGAGCACGATTTGCAGATGTAAAAGGGGTTGAGGAGTGGATGGTGCAGGATGATATCCACACAGCAGCGTACATTATAAAACTCACAAGAATGGAATGAGGACGGTGAATAGCGAATGGAACAAAGCACCAGCATTTCAAACAACATTTGGTTTGGGCAACTATCATCCTCCAGCCCAGCTGCTATCAAAGAAAATCTGTTACGTGCAACCACAGAGCACGAAGCTTTATTTCATCTGATTGAACTATTCAAATTGGGGGATTTTACGCAAAAACGACTACTTATTCAGCTCATGAATCACACGAATGACGAGGCTCTATTAAACCTTTGTATTAGAGTGTTTTGTTCCATTTCAACACACGAAGATTTGCGGGATCCCAATCATCTTCTTTTTCTTGGAGAAGGAAACAAAGCGGCAGTGGATACCTTTGCGTCTGAGGCTATTACGACACTTTCTCTTGAAGTCATTCCCTATCTGATGGCCTTGCTGGAAGAGTGGGACTCCATTCGTGACACTTCGGTAATAATCAGAGATTCGATTGACTGCTTTATCAATTTCAAAGAACACCTGGGTGATCATGCGACAGTAGAGGAGATTGGCGAGTATTACATAGATCTCATGGAAGATTGCGATGCGGGGAAGTATTACTATCTACAGAATTTGGCCTTTCCTGGGGATCTGACAAAAATACTCATGCAAAGGGTATTTATCGCTGCCAATCACGAACAACAGCTCCAAATGAAACTTATTCCATCTTTATTGTCGACTTGGTCAGGTGAAAAAGTACCTGGGGACTACCACACCGTAATCACGGCCGATAATTATAGAGATTATGTAAGCTATGTGAAAGGTCTTGCAAACAGAAAATGGGAGAAGGGTCAAAAGTATTTTTACGGTCATCTACTGTAAGTGTATTTGGAAGACATGAGAAAAAACTTGAATATTGAATGGAGGTGATCAGCATGTACAAAGAATTAGATGTTTTCATAACAGGCTGCCAAAATACCGTTGATTATTGGTATGACGATGGCTGCACGATAGTGTATGACATGCTAACGAAGTTCAGCCAAAAGGATTGGGAAGACCTGTCCAGTCATGTGCTGATGAAACCGTTAGAATGGCAGCGAAAACTTGCGTACTGTATGGATAGTTCTTGCAACGAGCATGAACTGAATATTCTACTTTCGTTACTGGATACGGATGATGAGGAACTTTTCGTGATCTGTGTAGATACGTTGAGAAGCTATACGACTCTGGAAGGGAAACAAATGATACGTGACAATCCTGCTGTGCTCGTTCGTGTAAATGAATTGCTTCCAAGAGCTGGCGTTGCGACTAGGGGAGTATTAGAGGATTTTCTTTTGAAAATACATGGCTAGTTAGCTGATAGAGTCAGGAGATAAAACGGAATATTTGGAAGAGTATCTTCCCCTCGTTCGTTATAGCTACGCGGAACTAAGCTTGAATGTTTAGAGCAAGGGGGAAAGTAAAGTGGAAGAAAGCTTGGAGTGGGAATACCAAGAGCTCTTTGATGAAATTAATAAAGATTATTTAGCGTACAGAGCAAGGAACATGAGTCTGTCCGAATGCCTCGCTAGAACATGGGATGTATACGAAAATGTGGAAAACATGGGGGAAATGGAGAAGATTGTTGTTAATGTCGCTTTCGGTGAACTATCTCTATTGCCAGCAAAGATTTTCATTAACCTCAAAAAGCACACTGTAGAAGCATTAAATCAGTTGAATATGTTCGAACTGCAACAGGTGTTAACAACCGAGCAATTGACAGATCTGATGAGGCGTAGGGACCATGTTTTGCAAAATATAGAACACAAACCTGTCGATGCTCATCCGCTAGTTAGATGGTACTATTCTGAAATGAAGGACGAGGTAATTAAATTTCTGAATGTATTCACGCAAGAAACAAGCCATGACGGTGATATCATTATTCTTGCTGCACAAGAAAGATTTCAAAGGGACTGCAAAAATACACGTGGAGAAAATATGAATGTCCAAACAACTATAGCTGAGTTTTTAATCAGTAAAAACATAACGAATTATGAACGGTTTCATTTACTTAAAAGTGAGATACAACAGTTTCAACCTGATCAATTAAATGAGCAGCTTTCGCTAGATGAAAAAGCAGAGTTAACCCTGCGGATTAAAAAAGTACGTAACATGTATGAAAAATGATTAATTACGACTGGAATCAGCGGTTCATCAGAGGCGTTTTCATCAATAAACGGCGAATATTGAAAAGCATAACTATCATCTTTACAAGAGAAGGCGTCATTTTTGATGATGTTTGTATGATTGCGACATACAGGACGTACGCTCTGGATGATCCTGAGCGATGTGCGATCGACCAAGTTGTCCTGAGCATGGAATTCCCCGGCTATCCCGAAGAAACAGCTTGTATAACCTATGACGAATACTTGCAGGTTATTGAATGTGGCTTGCAAGATGTTGTGGACAGGTACGAGGATTCAGAGCGGGAAGAAATTTTACAGACGCTAGAAAAAGCAAGAAATGAGCTGGGTAGAAAGAATGAACGGATATGAAAAGAATAGAACCGCCCAATTCACCACATACTACAAACGCTATATTTATACCATGAGAGGTGGAGCGTTCGGATGAGTATGACAATGAGTCGGCCCGTGACCGACGTACTTAATAAACAGGTTGCCAACTGGTCTGTGCTGTATATGAAGCTGCATCATTACCACTGGTTTGTCAAAGGCCCGAATTTTTTTACCCTACATGAAAAATTTGAGGAGCTATACAACGAGGCAGCCAAAAATGTAGATGAGCTGGCGGAGCGGCTGTTAACGGTTGGGGGCAAGCCTGTTTCGACGTTGAAGGCCTGTATGGAGCAGGCTTCCATTAAGGAAGCGACAGGTGGAGAGTCTGCAGATCAGATGGTAGAGGCAGTCGTGAGCGATTTTACACTCCTGATCAAAGAGCTCAAAGAAGGCATTACAGCCGCGGAAGCTGGGGACGATGAAGCAACTGGCGATATGTTCTTGGGGATCGTGGATAGCTTGCAAAAGCATGTGTGGATGCTGCAAGCTCACTTGGGAAAATAACGAGAAAATTCTTTTGCAAGATAAAGCTGATGCCATGAGGTATCGGCTTTTTTCTTGTGTGCTCACGAAGGCAAAGTGCAGAGCTGGTCTGATTTGGGACAAGCCCATTGTTCCCAAGAGAGACATGCTGGTGTAAACTAACTTTGTGTGAAATAAAGAAAGCACTTTCATGATGGAAAGGATGTACATTCCCATGGCATCACCCTATGTTACATTTAATCGCGAGCAGTGGAGTGCTCTGCGGGCCTCCACGCCGTTAACTATATCTGATAACGAGCTTTCCCTTTTGCAGGGCTTGAACGAGAAAATGTCCATGACCGAAGTCTCCGACATTTACCTTCCGTTGTCCCGTCTGCTGAATTTGTATGTTGGGGGCACGCAGGAGCTGTACCAGGCGACTCACACTTTTTTAGGGAACCAGGATGGCAAGGTTCCATTCATTATCGGTATCGCAGGCAGTGTGGCTGTAGGCAAAAGCACAACGGCTCGCATTTTGCAGACGCTGTTGTCCCGCTGGCCGAATCATCCGAAGGTTGATTTGGTAACGACCGATGGATTCCTGTATCCGAACAAGGTTCTAGAAGACAGAGGAATCATGAAGCGCAAGGGATTCCCGGAGAGCTATGACTTGCGCCGCTTTATCCATTTTTTATCCGATGTAAAATCGGGATTGCCTGAAGTGAAAGCACCCGTTTATTCTCACCTTGTGTATGACATCGTGCCAGATGAATGGCAGACTGTCAGACAGCCTGACATTTTGATTGTCGAAGGCTTGAATGTGCTGCAACCGCCTAGAGGTGACGAAAGCGATGCTCGTAATTTCGAGGTCATTGTTTCTGACTTCTTTGACTTCACGATCTACGTGCACGCGGAAGAGAAGCACATCCTGCAATGGTATGTAGAGCGGTTCAAGCTGCTGCGTCAGACCGCGTTTTCCGATCCAACCTCGTATTTCAAGCGCTACGCGAGTCTGTCTGACGAGGAGGCGACTGAGGTAGCCACCGGTATTTGGACGGAGATCAACGGAGCCAACCTGCGCCAAAACATTTTGCCGACGCGTGTTCGCGCGCAATTGATTTTGGACAAGGGACTGGATCATAGGGTGCAAAGCGTGAAGCTGCGCAAGCTGTAGATAAAAAGATGGGGGACGGTTGTCATGAAAGTGATTAGTGCCTGTTTGATCGGTTGTGAATGCCGTTACGATCAGAAGTCATGCTTGGATCAAGAGCTGGAGCAGTTGCTTCGGGAAGGAAAGGTCATTCCCGTCTGTCCTGAACAACTGGGAGGCTTGCCAACACCACGACCGCCAGCAGAAATCATCGGGGGTACGGGAGAAGATGTTCTGGATGGTAAAGCACGCATCATGGACGACACTGGCCGAGACGTCACCGAGGAATTTTTGATGGGGGCGAACCAAGCGCTGAAGCTGGCGAAAACGGTTGGAGCCACATCCGCCATCTTAAAAGAGAACAGCCCGTCCTGTGGAAGCTCCTTTGTTTACGACGGCAGCTTTTCCGGGAAAAAAGTGCCGGGTGTCGGACTAACGGCGGCACTGTTTCGCAGAAACGGGATTGAGGTAACATCTGAGTCAATCGTATCCAATGAATAAAAAAGGGGGACGCGATGGATAGCGTCCCCTTTTTTTGTGACAACTTGTTACAATTCCTTTAACAACCTCTCTAGCTTCTTCTGCTGATCCTTCCGTTTCTTTTTTGCAATCCGGTCTTCTTCTTGCAATGCCATGACGAGAGAGAAGCACATCAGGACCATGATGACGGTAAAAGGCAGGGCTGCCACAATAGAGGCCGTCTGTAGGCCCTCTAATCCGCCGCTTAACAAAAGAACGATCGCGATAGCGGATTGGAGGACGCCCCAGGTGATTTTTACCCGATTCGACGGGTCCAGATTGCCATCAGATGACAGCATGCCGAGCACGAAAATAGCGGAATCCGCCGATGTGATAAAAAACGTGATGATCAACAGAATCGCAACGACAGCGAGAATGTATCCCATGGGCAACTGCTCTAATGCGAGGAACAACGCAGTCGAGATGTCACTTTGAACCGCTGCCCCTATAGACGCTTGATCAAAAATTTCCAGGTGAAGTGCTGTCCCGCCGAACACCGAAAACCAAATGAAGCTCAACAAACTCGGAACGAGCATCACACAAATGACGAATTCCTTGATCGTGCGACCTTTGGAGACGCGTGCGATAAACATACCGACGAACGGTGCCCAGGCAATCCACCATGACCAGTAAAACAGCGTCCAGTTGGCTACCCAGGTCCCTTGTGTAAAAGGGGTCAGCCGCAAGCTCATCGAGATGAGATTGTTTAAATAACTGCCCAGCGTGCTGGTAAAGGCGTCAAAAATAAACGAGGTTGGTCCCAATACGAGTGTCAGCAGGAGGAGCAACAAGGCCAATACCAGATTCGTATTGCTCAAATACTTCATTCCCCGATCCAGTCCTGTCGTAGCCGAGAGCAGAAATAGGACAGTAATAATGGAGATGATCACGATTTGCACGGTGGTGTTGGACGGCAATCCAAAAAGGTGAGACAAGCCTCCGTTTATTTGCAGAGTTCCGAGACCAAGTGAGGTTGCGACACCGAATGCCGTGGCGATGACAGCCAGAATATCGATTCCTTTTCCGAGCGGTCCGTGTATGCGCTCACCGAGCAGCGGGCCAAAGGTGGAGGAGATCAAGCCCTTCGCTCCTTTGCGAAATTGAAAATACGCGAGAGCAAGAGCAATGAGAGCGTAGATCCCCCAAGGATGCAGCCCCCAGTGAAAAAATGCATAGCGCAGAGCGGTTTGTGCGGCTTCGGTCGTTTGTCCAGTCACACCTGCTGGCGGAGAGAAGTAATGAGAGACGGGCTCCGCCACTCCCCAAAAGACAAGTCCAATCCCCATCCCAGCAGAAAACAACATGGCAAACCAGGTAGGTAGCGAATATTCCGGCTCGTCATCATCGCTCCCCAAAGGGATTTGTCCGTATCTGCTAAAGGCAAGGAAGATGCAAAAGATCAGAAAACCAAAAGTCACGATTAAATAAAACCAGCCAAAATTCGTCGTGGTCACTTTCAGGACATGGGAAGCCGCAGAGGCGAACAGCTCAGGAGAAATCGCGCCGAACAGCACAATAACAAATACAATGACCAAGGATATCAGGAAAGTCATCTTTATCCTCCCGGGAATCTACAAGAAATGGTAATAGCTTATCATCCCGCTGGATTTCCAAGATTATTCCGGATGTGACCGCCCTAAATGGAGTTACGATGAAAACGTCTCGATAAACCGATTCGCTGCTTTGGACAGATGGCGTCCAGACTGCCAAACGACCGCAGCGGAAGAATAAATGGAAGTTCCGGAGAGTCGAATCCCGCGAATTTGCTCGCTCTGATGGGTTTCCCATGCCGAGATGGGGACGATGGAGGAACCGACCGAGGAGGCGACCATACTGACGATGAGAGAGATGTCCGGGCACTCACAGATAACGTGCGGTTCCACGCCTAGACGGGAGAATTCTTTAATAATCAAGTCGTAAATGCCCAAGCCTGGCGTGCTCGGCATGATGAGCGGAAGCTCGGCGATTTCGCGCATTTCGATTTCCTTGCGATCGGCATAGGGGGAGGTGGCAGGAACGATGAGCACAAAATCCTCTTCCTCCAACGGAATCATGGTGCAGTTGTTCAACGAGTGGGGAAGGCGTACGATAGCGACTTCTATGGTTCTGCGCTCCAGCCACTGATTGAGGAGCTGTGTATCGCCTTTCCAAATTTTATAGGTTATGAGTGGATACTTTTCCTGAAACACACGAATTTGTTCTGGCAGGCGATAGGCCGACAGTGCACTGACACCGATGGAAAGCGTCCCCCGAATGCCTTCGCCTGTTTCTTTGACCTCGGAGAGAGCTTCCTCCATTTGATGAACGATATTGAGCGCCTGTTTATAGAGAGTGACGCCTGCTTCTGTCAGGACCATTTGTTTTCCTGAGCGCTCAATGAGCATGGTCCCGAGCTCCTCCTCCATTTGTTTCAGCTGCTGACTCAAAGGCGGCTGGGCCATGTTCAGTCTTTTAGCCGCCCCCGTTATCTGACCTTCCTCTGCTATGGCGATAAAGTAACGCAGTTGCCGAATATCCACACGCAATGCCTTCTTTCCTTACGAGAATGGTTCCATATGAAAACGATATGAAAATTAGATTTTATGGATATTTTCCATATTGATGAAGCTATGATAGCATGTTTCCTGTGAATCTTCACTTCATGGAATAGACATAAAGGAAAGAAGGGGAAGTCCGTGCGTACGTGGATGGAAAAGCTATTTCACTTGCGCGCTTACGACACGACGTTTCAAAGGGAACTCATCGCCGGATTCATTGGCTTTGTCACCATTGTCTACATTGTTGCCGTAAACGCTTCGATTTTAAATGATGCTGGAATACCGGTGGAAGCAGGGATTCTGGCGACTGTTTTGACGGCATTTATCGGGTCACTTCTTATGGCCTTTTGGGCAAATGCTCCTATTATTCTGGTTCCCGGCATGGGGATCAACGCTCTGTTTACGTTCACATTATGCCAATCGATGGGCCTCACTTGGCAACAAGCGTTGGCTGCTGTTTTTGTTTCGGGTCTGATCTTTACTGTGATTGCCTTTACCAAGGCCGCGACGATATTGTCCAATGCGATACCCGCTTCACTAAAAGAAGCGATTACCGTAGGGATTGGGTTGTTCTTGACCTTCATCGGTCTGCAAAAAGGCGGGCTGATCGTCATGAATCCGTCTACATTTGTCGCGCTGGGTGATTTGTCCAGCCCGCATGTGATCGTCACGCTGATTACTTTGATTGTTACGTTGATTTTGTTTGTTCGAAATGTACCGGGTAACTTCCTGATCGGAATTACGGTTGGTACAGGACTTGGCTTTTTGTTCGGGATTGTCGAACCAGGAGGGGGAGGAACGTTCTCGTTCGCGGATTACGGAAGCGTATTTGCGGGTCTTTCCTTTTCAGCCATTTGGGCGTTGCCATTTTGGATCGCGACCTTCTCGTTGGCGATGGTCATCGTCTTTGAAAATATTGGCTTGATTCATGGGCATACCTCGATGCTTGGACAGCCGCAGAAGTTCAGACGTTCGCTGCAAGCAAATGCGTTGTCCGCTGCTATCTCTGGCATTTTGGGAACCAGTCCGACGGTTTCGACGGTGGAGACTGCGGCAGGAATCGCAGCGGGAGGAAGGACGGGACTGACCGCACTTGTAACAGGGACCTTGTTCCTGCTCTCGCTCGGTTTGCTTCCTGTCATCAAAATGATTCCGAATGGAGCTATTGCTCCAGTGCTCATCATCATTGGTGCACTGATGCTGCAAAATGTACAGAATATCAATCTGAAGGACTTCTCGGAAGGCTTCCCTGCCTTTTTGATCATCGCGATTATCCCGTTGTCCTACAGCATTGTAGATGGAATTGCGTTTGGATTCGTGGCGTATCCGCTCATGAAGCTCGCATTGGGCAAACGTCGCGAAGTACCTGCGCTCATGTACGTCATCGCGGGATTGTTCTTGCTGAATCTCATGCTGCCGATATTTGCATAAAGCTTAGAACCCTGACTACAGTTGGGGTTTTTTTTGTCCTCATTTTGAGTGATAGGGTAGGGGAGAGGAGGATTGAAAAATGAAGGACTGTATACATGAGGATGGTTTTCTTGTTGTCCCCGCGAATTTTTCAAAGGAATTGCTTAGAGCTTGGTCAGGAACAAGGATATTCTGTCAACATTGTGGTGCTCCTGTATATTATCGTCAAGGGCAATGGGTGACTCCTCACTTTGCTCATGTGGCAAAAAGTAACTGTGATTCTGGTGAACCAGAGACACCAGAGCATTTGGAGGGAAAGAGGGTGCTAAGAACTTGGATGGAACATCTATACCCTCAAAACGTTACTCATCAGGAAGTTTATATCAATGAGATTAAACAAAGAGCAGATATCACAACGATTTTTCCAGATGGACATAAACTATGTATTGAGTACCAAAGTTCGCCTGTCTCTGAAAACTTATTGAGGAAAAGAATAGAAGGATATGAGAAGGCTAATATATCTCAAGTATGGATATTTGGTGAAGAACTATTTAAAACAAGATGGACTAATCGTTTTCGACTGCATGCATGTGAAAAAATAATTTGGAAACGTCAGGGAGTGCTCTATCGATTGAATTCATTAGTCACACATCCGGCCATTACCTTTATGAACATAGCGAGCATTAAAGGGAAAAAGACCATCGTTTTCTGCAAGGACAAGTTTTATAGTGAAATTCAGAAACTAAAGCTGTTACCCGATGGCAGGATTACGATGAAGGATGGTTCTCCTGCGCAAGAACACAAACAGGAAAACATGATACATGTTTTTTCACCATCAAAACAAAGGCTTTCTTTTCAAACTATCCGTAGGAATGCTGAACAACTAAAACTTCGCAGAGAAGAAGATTTTCTTATCAATCCTTTAAGAAATTTTGCGATTGCAAGAATTGGTGATCATCTCTCCCATCCATTGTTTAATCAGAAAATTACGGGCGATGAGCTTTTCTTGATTGATCATCGTCTATGGCAAAGCTATTTGTTTTTAACTGAAATTCACAAAGTATATCAAAGAAAGTCAGTATTTGGTAAAGGAATACAAAAACCAAAATTGATTATCAATCACATCCTAATTAAAGATCATAGGTTTCCTGAAAGACCATTTCAAACGGTTCTAAAACGGTATATCGATCATCAATTCGTAATGGATTTGCATACTCAGAACCATGAAGGACAAGGTGTTAAGATGATTCATGAACTTGTTTATGAATATTTTTGTAGATTGGTGAACTTGGGTTTTCTTAAAAATCTTACACCCAAACAAGCACAAATATCAGCTGGAGGGAAAATGTTTGGGCAGTTTGAAGTTTTGTTTGACCAATTTTTGCCTAATGTTTTTGGCTCTACAGAGAGCGAATTAAAGACTTTTTTTCAGCGCCATCAGCTTCGGTATTTGAAAAACACGTGGTTTGATATACGCTTGAATAAGAAATTGTAGTTCAGGGAGGCTTTTCCATGATCCATGAGATGACGTTTCAATTGCGTACTTCTGATTTCGCCAAAGGACAAGCCTGGTACCAGAGCTTCTTGCAAAGAGAGCCGGATTTTGTTCCTCATGAAGGATTTGCTGAGTGGGAAGTCTTGCCTGGGTGTTGGCTGCAGCTGGCAGAGGGGACGCCAGCGGAAGGAAGCGGTCCCGTGCGATTTGCTGTGGTCGATATCGAGATGGAAAGAGAAAGACTAGTCAACGAGCTACAAATCGAACCGTTTGAAATTTTTCAACGAGAAGAAGTACCAGTCAAGTGGGGGACGTTCGCCGATCCATGGGGAAATCGTCTTGGGTTGTTTGAGTACCTGGATGCGGCTGAAAAAGAGGAGAAGCAAAAAAGACTTGCGAAGCTGTAGTCAGAAAACCTCCATAAATACAAAAAAAGTCCCTTTGCCTATGAGAGAGGCAAAGGGATTATTCGTGGAGAGATGCGGTGATTATCGTTTTACCAGCATAAACGCTTGTTTTACTTGGTCCAGAGACATCATCAGAGGGATAAATTTCTTCCCTTCTTTGCTTGCTGGGTCAAATACAGAGTCTTGTGGCAAGCTTACGACATAAACCGTGTTGGTTGCTTGGTTACGTGCAATTTCAACACCGATTGGCGGCTCGTCCGGGTTGTTCAGTTTTTTCCAGTCATTCAGGTCAAATGAGGTGATAACGACAGCAGTTGCACGATCTTCTGCTTTGTCAGCATTGAAGATGAAGCGGGTTACGCTCTTTGCTTCTGGCAAGTATTCGTCTGCATGTGGGCCAGTTTTTTCCTCAACAAGGATGTTGCCGTTCCAAGATTTTGGACCTTTAAAGGCAAAGGCAGAGTCTTGGCTTTTGAATGTATCATGATAGACTTCGAGTGGTGTTACAGCTGGTTCGAAGTTGGCACTCATCAATTCCCATTTGCTTTGGTTCCACTTCCATTTGGATTTGAGGTAGCCGCGAACATCTGCATTGTAATCACCAGTCAGACGCTCTGTACCTTCCAGTACGTAGAGACCATTTTTGTTTAGATCGATTGGTTTCAGTTCGACGAAGTCCGCTCCTACTACACCTGCTTTGTTTTTATCCAGACCTGGCAGGCTGAGCTCTTTCGCTTTTCCATCCTTAACGGTGTAAATGTGATTGGTTGTGTAGCCGCCGCTTCCGCCCGTGCTTGCAGTAACCATGATCTCGTCTTTTTTATCGTAAGTGAAATCTTGAACGGAGAGCTTCGGCTCGTAGCCGTTGTCCTTCACGTCGATGTTAAAAGATTTCTTCGTTTTGCCATCTGTTACTTTGATAGTGAGATCCTTCACGTATGGGCTGTTTTTCTCTGTTTTTCCGTACAGAACGACTGTGTCTGCGGTCTTGTCACCCGTTACGTCTGCTGTTTTTTTCGTAATTTCTTGCAAGCCTTTTGTTGTAGCAGTTGTGTTGCTTGCATCTGCTGTCAGTGCATACCCACCAGTGAAAAGTACGGAAGTAAGTACCGTTCCTGTTACGAGTTTGTTCAAGTGTTTCATGTGTTTCATGTGATGAATCTCCTCCCCAGTCTTGCTGACTGATCATGATGAAAAGTGTCGTGTACTGTATTTTGTGCTTGTCCTTGCTATATGCTCATTATGTACGATAGGGTGGATGCATTGGTTACAGACTATCGACATAAATCCTACAAATCAGTAACAGGTACCTCTTGTACGCGTCATGTCGATTGCTGCGTATGTATCGAGAATGGTTGATAAAATAAGCGAATGCAAGTAAAATGATTGAATGCTCAAAACGGGCCGCGGTTCGTAAACTCCCGCGTTATCAAAACTAGGAGGAAATCATATGTTTAATTTTTGGATCGGAGTGCTTTTTGCTCTGGTGAACTTCGGGCTGTTCCTGCTCTGCTACCGACTGTTCGGCAGAATGGGACTGTACGCGTGGATTGGGATGGCTACCGTGCTAGCCAACATCCAGGTGGTCAAAACAATCGAGATGTTCGGTTTGGTTATGACGCTCGGCAATACGATTTATGCTTCTATTTATTTGGTAAGCGATCTATTGAACGAGAAGTATGGGGAAAGAGAAGCGAAAAAAGCCGTATGGTTCGGCTTCTTTACCTTAATTGCGGCAACGATCATCATGCAGCTCGTGCTGGTATTTGAACCACAACCACAGGGACCAGAGATCCAAAGATCGTTGGAAACGATTTTTGGCTTGATGCCAAAAGTGGCATTAGGTAGCTTGTGTGCATATTTTGTCAGCCAATTTGTCGACGTGAAAATCTATTCGTGGTTGAAGAAAAAATGCCCAGGCCCCAATCAGCTCTGGATTCGCAATAATGGAAGCACGCTCTTCAGTCAGTTGCTCGACTCGGTTACCTTTTGCACGATTGCCTTTTTGGGAGAATTCCCGATGGACGTATGGTGGCAAATCCTGTTGACTACCTACTTGATCAAGTTTGTCGTATCGGCAGCTTCGACGCCAGTTCTCTATATCGCACGCAGTATGAAAGTAGACGAAAGCTAATTGACAAAAACAGAGGAAAACCGCCAAGGACGATGGATCTTGGCGGTTTTTGTTTGCACGAGTTTGGAAGGATTATACTAATTTTACATAAAACTCACATAATATTCAGGTTATGCGTTTACCATTTTGTAGTAGCTACTTCCGAATGATATGAGGAGGAATGATGAAAAAATGTTGAAAAAAAGAGGAGGTTCTTCCCGATGGCCAAAGCTGGCGCTTATAGCCGCGGTCGTGATGGGAACTGTTTTACCGACCGGGTGGATGCCACAGGCAAAAGCTGCGCGAGCTAATCATGTGGTGATCAGTGAGGTATATGGGGGTGGGGGGAACACTGGTGCCCATTACAAGGACGATTTCATTGAGCTGTACAACCCGACAGACACGTCTGTTTCGCTCGTAGGCTGGTCTGTTCAGTATGCAGCTGCTACTGGACCCAGCTGGAACAAGACTGATTTGACAGGAAGCATAGCTCCCCATGGGTTTTATTTGATCCAGCAAGCAGCAGGAACGGGCGGTGTAGCAGACCTCCCTGCTCCTGAGGTTACGGGAACGCTTGCAATGGCTGGAGCACAAGGAAAGGTCGCATTGGTTAGCCATGCTACGCCTTTAACCGGGGCGGATGTATCCTCCCAGCCGGGTGTTGTAGATATGGTCGGATACGGAGCAGCAAATGCATATGAGGGCAACTCTCCTGCACCAGCTACTTCAAACTCGACCAGTGCCCAACGTATAAGCGACACCAGCGGTATTTTGCCGAATGGCGGGAATGGCTGGGATACCAATAACAACGGCAACGATTTTATCACAGGGGCACCTACTCCAAAAAACACGCAAATCCCAGTAGAACCGCCACTACCAACAGACGTGACCGATAAGCCGAACGCTACGGAACTTATTTTTGATCATACTGATCCTATTCAAGCAACAATTCGCGGCTATGTCGGTCAAGGGCGGACGATTAAGGTTTATGCGAGTCAGCCTACAGGAACAGGTAGCGACACTCCTTTGGCTCTGCAAGATTCGGATGCTTCGGGAGTGATCGAGCTGACTTTTGCCAATCCCGGTCCAAATGCGCAGGGAGTCTATCTCACGGCAACGGAAGGGAGTAAGAAGGAGAGCGCGAGCATCGAGCTGAAGCCAGCTGCTGCCAGTCCAGCTTTGGTGCAGGATAAAGTCAGCCTGCAAGCATTGAACGGTGTGGGCGAGCTTCGAGGAGAAGCAGGAGCGGCAGCAGGGAATGCAATCCTTCGCGCATACGATCCGCAAAAACAACCACTGATGCTTAGTAACAAAGAAACAGGAACGGCGCAGGCAAACAGGTCATTTTCCTTTACGATTCCAAATATTGATCAGCTGGATCATATCCTCATAACGCAGCAAACAACTGGAGAATATGGCAAGTCGTTTGAGAGCACGGAAGTTACCGTGACCAAGTCAGCTGTAGGTTCGACTACCATTGCCGAAGCAAGAAACACTCCGGTAGGAACGAACGTGATTGTCGTCGGAACGGTGACGGCGATGTTTGAAGCGGGCGGACAAAACAACGTGTATTTCCAAGATGAGACGGCGGGACTCGTCCTTCGTGCGCCAGGATTGACTGGCAAAATTGAAGTAGGAGACAAGATTCGCGCTACCGGAAAAATGAATGACTATAATGGGCTGGCACAGCTCGAAGCAGCTACTAGCAACGTGGAAATCGTGCAGAAGCAAGCGGGAGTGCCTAACCCACAAATCGTGACTTCCACTGATTTTTCCGCTGCTAAAGGAGAGGCTTTGGAAGGCAAGCTGGTGACGGTAAAGGTAGTCACTGTCAAATCAGTAACGAGTGGCAATTATACGCTGGAGGATCAGCACGGCAAGTTTGTGTCGCGTCCTGCTGCCACTCTTCCGCTTTCAGTGAACAAGAGCTATGCCGCTATTACAGGCGTGGTCAACTACGATCGCAATGAATACAAGCTGGTTCCGCGGACTACCGCTGATCTCGTAGAGGACGAGAATAAAGTCACTATGGTCACAGCGAGCCCAGCAGGTCCTATGGTGACACAGGGAACAAAAGTCACGCTCGCAACGCCGATGGCTGACGCAACGATTTTCTATACGATAGATGGTTCAACGCCGAGCAGGGGAAGCATCAAGTATACGGGACCGCTCCAGATTGATGCGGATACGACTCTTTCAGCCATAGCCGTCAAGGATGGTTATACAGACAGCCATGTAGCCACCTTCCGCTACGTGATTCAAAAAGAAAACACTCGCATACATGACATTCAAGGAACATCGCACCGCTCACCAATGGCCGATGGAACAGTGAATCATGTTCCGGGAATCGTAACGGCTATCGTCCGAAGCGGCAGTAATGTACAAGGCTTTTATATGCAAGACCCGCAGCCGGACGCAGATCCATTTACCTCGGAAGGTATATACGTTTACGAGCCAAAAGCTGCGGTCAACCCTGGCGATGAAATAACGGTTAGCGGGGCTGTCAAGGAATACGTGCCATCGAACAGGGCGGGTACAGACCTTACCCAGACCCAAATTGATGCGACCAACATTGTGATCGGCGCTAGAAAAGCACTCCCAGATCCTTTCATCCTGGGCAAAGACAACTACAAATATCCGAAAGGAATTATCGACAACGACAGCCTCGGCAAATTCGATCCAGATCAAGACGGCATCGACTTCTGGGAAAGTCTCGAAGGTATGCTGGTGCAGATCGATAATCCAATCGTGGTTGGCGAAACCAAGACGTTTACCAATCCACGTGCAACGGAATTTGTCGTCATTGATGATCGAGCGCATTTAAATCAGCCGCGTACACCAGCTGGCGGAGTGGTGCTCGAAGCCACTGATTTTCACCCCGAGCGCATCACCGTATCAGACAAACTCGAATCGATTACCGGTGAGGTGAAAGTCGGGGACAAATTTGACGGACCGCTGGTTGGTATCGTTGACTACAGCTTTGCAAATTACAAGTTGTTCCATACACAGTCATTTACGGTACAGTCAAGCCATTATGAGCCACCAGTGACAAGTATTTCGCCAAAAGAAGATAAGCTGACAATCGCTTCGTACAACATCGAGAATTTCTCGGCAAAAACTGATTCCGCCAAAATCAACCGCATTGCTGAGACGATCGTGGAAAATATGAAGGCGCCGGATATTATCGGTGTGGTGGAAATGCAGGATAATAATGGCCCAACAGACAATGGGCAAACAGATGCTACGCAGTCTGCGAATGCGTTGATCAAAGCAATGGAAAACAAAAAAGGCCCGACTTACCGATACACTGATATCGCGCCTCAGAATAATCAAGATGGTGGACAGCCAGGAGGAAACATCCGTGTCGGCTTCTTCTACAACCCAGAGCGGGTACAGTTGGCAGCAAAAACGCCAGGAGGCGCGACTGATGCGGTGCAAATCGAGACAAGAGATGGTGTAGTGCATTTGTCACACAATCCAGGACGGGTAGATCCGACCAACGCGGCGTTTGCTTCGAGCCGTAAGCCACTGGCAGCCGAGTTCATTTTCCAAGGAGAGCCAGTCATTGTCATCGCGAACCATTTCAACTCCAAGGGTGGAGATCAAGCGCTGTTTGGAAAAGATCAGCCGCCACAGCTGGTCAGTGAAGTACAACGAATGAAAATTGCCCGTGTGTTAAATCAGTTTGTAAAAGAAATCCATGCAGCACAAGCAAAAGCAAATGTTGTGGTGTTGGGTGATCTCAACGATTTCCCGTTTTCGAATCCGGTGCAGGAATTGGCAGATGGCGTTTTGACCAATATGGTGGAGAAACTGCCAAAGGGTGAGCAGTATACGTACGTGTACCAAGGGAACTCTCAAGTCTTGGATCAAATTTTGGTCAGCAACCATTTGGAGGATGACACGAAGGTTGATATCGTTCACATCAACGCTGGCCTGACTGAGCGCGAGGGACGTGTGAGCGATCATAATCCTGTCCTTGTCCAGCTGGATATGAAGGATCGTGGCACGCCGGAAAAAACAGCACAAGAAGTGGCGAAAAGCATCACGCAGCTCACACAGCCAGCAGCGGGTGAGACGCGCTTGAAGCTGCCAGAAGTACCTACAGGCTTTACCATCGCAATCAAGTCTTCTAGTGATCCAGCAGTCATTTCGCTGGATGGCAAAATTACGCTGCCATATCGCCAGACGAATGTAGACCTGGTTTTGGAGGTCATACGAGCATCCGATCAATCGACAGCAGTGACCCAAGCATTGACCGTGCAGGTTCCAGCCAAGCCGGAGTCACCGCCGCCAGTTACACCGCCGGACAGAACACCGACACCGGACTCGCAGCGAGATTTGAACAAGCAAGCAGCTCAGGTCATCTCCGCAAGTAACGAGGAGAACATCATTTTGGAACAGGTGCATCAAGTACTCAGCCATCTGGAGAAACTTCTGGATGCCGAGAAATGGACGCCGACTGAGAAATGGGAGACAGTCAGCGATACGATCACGACTGTACTCGAGGCAGTAGCCGAGCAGGCTGAGCGAGGAGCCATCAGCGAAGAGTCACTGCAAGCTGTGACGAAGAGCTTTTTGAACAAAGCATTTGACCCACTCACTGAAGCTGTCATCGAGGATGAAGAGATTGCCCGATTGGCACTTGCCTCCTTGACGAGCTTGGCGAAAATAGCACTGGAGCCGCTCGATGAAAAGGATATTTCCAAAGAGGTAGCCAAGCAAGTCCGTACACTGGCAGAAGAGCTTTTGAAAAAGCTTGGTACTGTAGTCATAAAAGATGGGGATGAGATCAAGGCAGATGACGAACAAGTAGAGGAACTTCTGGACATACTTGGGGAATTCATGAAAGCAGTCGAGTCCGTGAAAGAAAAGATCGGCTTTGCTCCGGTGCTATTCGTTCAGGTGAAAGAAGGCGATGGCGAGGCGAGCGACACGCGTTCTCGCAAGGGAGAAGCTGCTGACCCGACGGTGACCTTGGAACAGAAGCTCGTTGAACAATTAAAGGAAAAAGAGGTAGGCATTCGCGTAACCTTGGACAGCGAAGCATGGGTAGAGGTACCTAGCGCCTATTTTTCCGCGCAGCGTGCAAGAGAGTTTGCCCTTGCTCTGACGGAAGCAAATGGGAACGGATGGAAAGGTGTGCCGAACCCTGGCGAAGCGTATCAATTGCAAGTGTGGAGTAACGGCAAAAAAGATACAAATCTTGGCAAAAAAGGCTTTACTCTTGGTCTGCCAGTCGCCAACGACGCAAGCGAAAAGCTTCAGGCGTATTCGTACCGGAGCAATGTGTGGAGAGCAGCTATGGGACTCAAGGGTAAAGCGATCCAGGTGACGAAAGTAGACGAACTAGGGATCTTTACCGTAACGACGGCGGCCTCTTATGTCGTCGGGGAGAGTGTCCTGAAAAGGATCGAGATCGAGCCGAAATCTCTCAAGCTAGCCCAGGGCGAGGAAGCCCAGCTCAAGGTGATGGCGATTCTTGGTAATGATGTGGAAGAAGACGTTACCGAAGTAGCGGGTATCGAGTTCACATCTAGCAAGCCCGAACAGGTAGAGGTTGATGAGACGGGACGTATTCTTGTCTTGGATGATGCCAAACCAAGGACAAGAGTGACCATCACGATCAGCTATGCTGGCAAAACAGCCAAGGTAACTGTGACGGTTAAGAGCAATTAATTAAAAGAAAACGGGTTGGGAGATAGCTTCCCAGCCCGTTTTTTGTTGTGGAAATGGATTAGATACGTGCCATCCCCATCACTTTTTCCACTTTGTACAGCATCTCGTTCGCGACCTTATTCGCTTTGTCCGCTCCGGCAGTCAGGATATCATCCAGCTCAGAGGAGTGGAACAGCTGCTCGAAGCGTTCTTGAATCGGACGCAATGTTTCTACGACAACTTCCGCCAGCTCGGTTTTGAATGCGCCATAGCCCTTACCCTCGTACATCGCTTCAATCTCATCCAGCGTTTTTCCAGAGCAGAGAGAGTAGATGGTCATGAGGTTAGAGACAGCAGGCTTTTCTGCTTTGTCATAACGCACAACGCTGTCGGAATCCGTTTGCGCGCGTTTGATTTTTTTCGTGATGGTGTCTGGATCATCCAGCATGGAGATGAAGGCGCCTTGGTTTGGATCGGATTTGCTCATTTTCTTGGTGCCTTCCGCAAGAGACATGATACGTGCGCCAGTCTCAGGCAGGCGAACCTCTGGAATGGTGAAAATGTCGCCATAACGGTTGTTAAAACGAGCGGCTAAATCACGAGTCAGCTCCAGATGCTGCTTCTGATCCTCGCCCACAGGGACGAAATCAGTACCGTAAAGCAAAATATCAGCAGCCATCAATGGAGGATAAGCCAGCAGACCGCCTGGAATGGATTCACCCCGTCCATCGGATTTGTCCTTGAATTGAGTCATGCGCTCCAATTCACCCAGGTAAGAGGTACACAGCATGATCCAGCCGAGCTTGGCATGGGCTGGTACTTCGGATTGGACGAACAGCGTCATTTTGTTCGGATCGAGGCCAACGGACAAATAGAGAGCCGCGAGACGACGGATGTTTTCGCGAAGGACAGCAGGCTCCTGTGGAACGGTGATTGCATGCTGGTCTACGATGCAGTAAAAGCAGTTGAACTGATCTTGAAGCGGAACGAAGTGCTTCATCGCGCCCAAGTAGTTGCCGAGTGTCAAAATACCACTCGGTTGAATGCCTGAAAAGATGGTTTTCATGGGAAAGTTGCTCCTTTCAATCGTTTGATATGAATTCAAAAAGTCGACTTTTCAGCACCGAGAAAATGGCGAGAAGCTGAAGAAGGAGGAGCGGAATGTAGGGGACCTACATGAGCACCGGACTTCGAAGGTGAACGCCATTTTCGATGCCGCATAAGCTTTCAGAACTACTTCGTGATCAAAAGTCGATTTTTTGAATGTCCGCTTAAATACAAAAAGGTCCATCCGCCCTGGACAGGGACGAATGAACCGTGGTGCCACCCTTGTTATTTCACGAATGGAATCTCCATACGCAAAATCTCTTTGATCCGTACCGTTTCTGTGTAACACAGCTTGATACGGTGTCCATTGTAACGTACGGACGTAACGCCAAAGCCTACTGCCGCCATGAGAGCGGGTTCGGTTTGGAGCTCAGAAGCCCATTCATCATTTCCTTAACACTGATTCGCACCAACCATCAGCTCTCTGAAGTCTCGCAAAATGACTACTCTTCTTCCTCATTGCCATCAAATGATACCCTTTGAGCAAATATTTTACGCACTGTCGTAAAAAAAAGCAAGTAGGTCTTGACAAAAAAATCCAAAAGCTGTAAAAGTAACTCAATAGTTATATAATTGACGAGTTAGTTTTGAGGTGAAAAAATGACCAAGGACAAATTGTCAAAAGGAGAGTTGAGTCGCAGTCGGTTGCTAGCGGCAGCAGCTTCTGTGTTCGCGGCAAAAGGCTTTCATCGTACACGGGTGAGTGACATCGTGAAGGCAGCAGGCTTGACACAGGCGTCGTTTTACCAATATTTCGACAGCAAGGAAGGCCTGTATCAGCAGTTGACGGACACATTCGTCACCAAGCTGTGGGAATTAGCGGACAGCGGTCAAAAGGTAACGGCCTTGACGAAGGCAGATGCCTTCCAGCAGGTACGGGAAAACTTGCTCGCCTTGTTCCGATTTTTTCAGGAGTTGCCTGAATTGACCCAGATCGTGCTGTATCAGGCAGAAGAGGGCGAAGAGCTGCATCGCAAGCTGGCTTCGATTGTTGCTGCCAACTTGCGACGAAATCAGATTGCTGGGCACGTCCGTATCGAGTTGACTGTAGAGGTGGCGGCAGAGGCAATGATCGCAGTCGTAGACCGTATGACGACGCGGTATTTGCTGACGGGCGAGAAAACAGCGGAGCAGCTTGCAGATGACGTGGTATCTTTTTTTGCATATGGAATTTTGCAGGCAAACGAATAGGAAGAGGGTGCTTGTATGCTGGAGCTGTCCCATCTGATTTGGCTGTTTTTAGTCGTTTTCCTGTTTCATGATTTCGAGGAGATCGTAATGGTAGAAGGTTGGGTGCGAGCCAAAAAAGACATCATTAGACAGACGGTGCCAGAACAACTTATGAAGTTGATAGAGCCTTCGCTTTCGATGAACACGGCGCAATTTGCCATCGCAGTCTCTTGTATTTTCGCCGTTTTATCAGCAGCGGTCATCCTGACTGTCACGACGCTTTCGACTGGAACGTACTTCTCGTTTTTCCTGGTTTGTTTGCACGTGATGTTTCTCCATGTTTTCATGCATGTTAGTCATACCGTTGTCCTTCGCACGTATACACCTGGTGTGGTGACGGCTGTGGCATTTGTTTTGCCGTATTGTTTATATACGTATGATCGATTGCTTGAGGCTGGGCTTGCGACGTGGCCGTTGATATGGAGCACGCTGCCGTACAGCTTGCTGATCGTCCCTGTTTTGTACGTGGCACACCGGATTGGGGAGGCAGCAGGTAAAGTGATCCCCCGATGAGAAAAAGAAGGGAAGTATGTTATCCTAGTAGGAAGAGATTGGTGTGAAAGAGGGAATTTTGTTGAAGCTGCGACTAGGCGTAATCGGCGCGGACGATTCACTTGCCATCATCGAATCAGTCATGCGAGAGTTTCCCGAAATTGAATACTTGCCGATTGTCTATTGGAAAGAAGAAGAAATCCCCGATCTGATCATACCGCATGTGGATGAGGTGGATATGTGGCTGTTCTCCGGACAGGTCCCTTATGCCATGGTGAGCGAGTCAGGCAAGGTCCAAGTGCCGATGGCTTATGTGCCTCATCTCGGTGCGAGCTTGTACAGAACCTTGCTTCATCTGTCCCATCAATTAGGAGTCCGGGTGGATGAAGTGAGCTTTGATACATTTTCACCAGAAGAACTGGAGCATTTTATGGACGAAGCTGGCATCGCTGGTGGCTACAAATGGCTCAAGCATTACGAGGGAGCGATCTCAGCCGATGAACTGGCGGATTACCACGAACAGCTTTGGAAGGAAGGCAAGACAAAGGTGGCAGTCACCTGCTTGCGGACAGCAGATGTAGAGCTGGCACGCAGAGGTGTCCCTGTACATCGGGTTGTGCCGACACGTGCAGGCGTGATTTCGGTCATTCACATGCTTTTGCGTACGAACGAAATGCTTCACTTTAAAGATACCCAAATTGCCGTTCAGATGATGGAGATCGACCCATTTCGCGAGCTGGCCGGTGGCAACTTTTCCACAGATGAATGGCAAAATGCCGAGATCAAGACGATGGAAAAGCTTTTGCGCTACGCGAAGCATTTGCAAGGCTCACTGAAGACAGCAGGTCCCGGACGCTACGTCATTTTTACAACGCGGGGCAACTTGCAAGAAGTGACCCGTGACTATGCGATCATGCCAGATTTGGAGGAGCTGTTTGGCATTCGTGCTGATCTGGTGACGTGTGGAATTGGGATCGGCAAGACTGCTTATGAAGCAGAAATCCACGGTGGCGCGGCTTTGCTGCACGCCAAAGAGCGCGGGACAGGCAACTGGATGGTCTTCTTTGATGACAAAAGCGTCGTAGGGCCGCTTGGTCGTGCTGAACAGATCACCTATCGGTACGACTCAGAAAAATTGCAAGAGCTCAGCCAGCTTACCTCTCTTAGTGTCATGACACTCTCTAAAATCTACTCCATACTCAAAAAGCGAGGCTCTCAGGAAATTCATGCGACAGAATTAGCCTCGTATCTGCAAATTCTGCCACGAAGTGCCAGACGAATCCTGATTGAACTGGAGTCAAAGGGACTAGCGCAGGTGATCAGGGAAGAAAACCCGCACCCGCGGGGCAGACCGCGCAAGGTGTATCGGATCGTATGGCAAGCGTAATTGTAGTAAATTTACCAATGAATCATTTCTTTCGGGAAATGATTTTTTTGTCGTTAAAAAATTGTTCTCAAATTCACATTTATGACAAATAATAAGAGATGTAAACAACTATGAACTTACATAAAAAACAATATTTTCCAAGGAGGAGTTAACAAGTATGAAAAAATCGGTTTTTGCAGTAACACTCAGCTTTGCATTAGGTACTTCCACATTTTTGCCGCTAGCTGCGCAGGCCGAATCCGAAAGCATCGTCTACAGCGCTGAGTGGGATACCCCCGAATTTATTGGAGAGGAGTTCGAGGCAGAAGATCTGGATGGCGAAGAAAAAGTTTGGGGATTCCTGGAGCAACATCAAGAATCCTTCCGCATTGATGGAGATGTGAAAGATCACTTTAAAGTGCTAGATGAAGTGACAGACAAAGAGACAGATATGACTCACTACCGCGTACAAGAAATGTACGAGGGCATCCCGGTCTATGGTTATCAGCAGACGATTCACGTAAACGAGGATGGGAATGTAACGGCATTCCTCGGAAACTACGCGCCTGACCTGTCGAACAATGATAATCTGACGAAAACCCCAGAACTCAAGGCAGATAAAGCGGTCAAAGAGGCCATCAAGGATTTGGAGGATGAGATTGACAATAAAGTGGAGAAGTTCGAGGTGAAGCCAGAAGGGAACCTCTATATCTACATCCACGAAGATGAATCGTATCTGGCTTACGAAGTGGAGCTGAATTTCCTCGATCCGCAGCCAGGGCGTTGGAAGTATTTCATCGATGCAAATTCTGGTGACGTGATCAACAAATACAATATGCTCCATGAGGTTACAGGGACTGGTACAGGGGTACTTGGTGACTATAAGTCCTTCGAAGTAACGAAAGTAAGCAATACCAACTATACAGCGAAAGATACGACGCGTGGCAATGGAATCGAGACGTACACTGCACGGAACAGATATACCCTCCCAGGCACGCTTGGCTCTGATACCGATAACAACTGGACAGATGGAGCACTTGTTGACGCGCATGCCTATGCAGCAGCAACCTACGATTACTACAAAAATGCACATAACCGCAACAGCTATGACAACAATGGTGCGAAACTGATTTCTACTGTCCATTACGGTACCAACTACAACAACGCATTCTGGAACGGTACTCAAATGGTATACGGGGATGGAGATGGAAACGTATTCCGCTCATTGTCTGCTGGCTTGGATGTCGTTGCACATGAACTAACACATGCCGTTACAGAAAAAACAGCCAATCTGATCTATCAAAACGAGTCAGGTGCACTAAACGAATCCATTTCTGATATCTTCGGGGCCATGATTGACAACGATGATTGGCTCATGGGTGAAGATGTATACACGCCAGGAACGCCTGGAGATGCACTGCGCTCTCTCAAAGATCCAACCGTTTATGGCGATCCTGCCCACTATAGCGATCGATACACAGGTCCAAATGACAACGGAGGCGTACACACTAACAGCGGTATCAACAACAAAGCGGCATATCTCCTCGCAGAGGGTGGTTCTCACCGCGGTGTAACGGTTACAGGCATTGGTCGCAATGACACAGCAAAAATCTACTACTACGCTCTAACAAACTACCTCAATCCAAACTCTAATTTCTCCGCTATGCGACAAGCAGCAATTCAATCCGCAACAGCTCTTTTCGGTGCCAATTCCCAACAAGTAAAATCTGTAAAAGCTGCGTATACTGCAGTTGGTGTGCAATAATCACTAAAATATTTTATGACACGAAACATTTATCGTACTATTTGAAATTGTCTTGCTCCTATTGTGGGGCAAGGCAATTTTTTGTATGTTGATGTTACCCCTCAACAAGGAGATCACGCCAGACCAGGCTACATGGCAAACTTCCATTTACCATGCGGAATGAATGGCGGCAGTCTAGGACTTTATTTCGGGGTTCATGGCTACAGTCTTTTCAAAATAGACAGACTATTATACAATTAAGGACATAACCGTTAATCAACCGTTATTTGCTCTGCATAGTAAGGAGGAGTGGCGCGTCATGATCAATTCGGATCGATTGTGGGATCGATTGAGACAGCTTGGCAACATTGGTCAGCAAGCGGCAGGCGGCATCACGCGGTTGTCTTTTACGCCTGAGGAACGGGCGGCAAAAGATCTCGTCACAGGCTTTATGAAGGAAGCAGGTCTCACCGTTCGCGAAGATGAGGTTGGGAACTTGATTGGGCGAAAAGAAGGGAAAAATTCGGCCGCTCCTGTCGTTTTGGTTGGCTCGCATATCGACTCCGTACCAAATGGCGGCAATTATGACGGCCCACTTGGTGTACTGGCTGGGGTAGAAGCTATACAGACGATGCAGGAACAGGGAATCGAAACAGAGCATCCGATCGAAGTCATCGCGTTCACGGATGAAGAAGGAACGCGTTTTGGTTACGGGATGATCGGCAGCCGAGGTATCGCGGGTCTGATCAAGCGTGACGAGCTGGAACAAGCAGACAAGAAAGGAGTCACGATTGCTGAAGCCATGCGGCAAACAGGGCTTGATCCGGACCGCACCAGCCTCGCCGCGAGAACTCCCGGAAGTGTGAAAGCGTATGTAGAGTTACATATCGAGCAAGGCAAGGTTCTGGAGAGCCGCGGGCTATCTGTCGGGATCGTGACAGGAGTGGCGGGTCCACTCTGGTTGAATTTCGTGCTAGAGGGAGAAGCCAGTCATGCCGGGGCAACGCCGATGAATTTGCGCCGTGATCCGATGGTAGCAGCCGCTCAGGTAATGCTTGCCATCGAGGAAGAAGCAGGACGGACAGGAACCAGTGTAGGGACGGTTGGACGGCTGCAAGCATTCCCAGGTGGAGTGAATGTCATTCCTGGACGAGTCGAGTTTTCGCTTGATTTGCGCGACGTGGACGAAGCGATCCGCGATGAAGTGGAACAGCGCATTTACGAACGGGCAAAAGCGATCTGTACCGAGCGTAATGTGACGTTGAAAGTAGAACTGCTACAACGCATCACTCCTGCTGTATGCTCGGACGATATCCAGAATGCTGTAGCTGAAGCGTGTGAGGCAGAAGGCTTGGAAGCATTTAGACTGCCGAGTGGCGCAGGGCATGATTGCATGCAGCTAGTTGAGCTGTGCCCAGTTGGCATGATTTTCGCTCGTTCCAAGGATGGGATTAGCCACAACCCGGCAGAGTTCACGACAAAAGAGGATTGTGCGAACGGAGCGCAAGTACTGTACCGCACCGTTTTATCCTTAGCAAAATAGGCATAAGAGATAGTAAGTGGGGGAGCCACGTAAATCAGGAGGAGAGCGGCATGACAGCAACGGCAGTGGTAACGCTTAATAAGGCGGTCGAAGAAATCAAGGATCAGGTAATCGCGTGGAGACGGTATTTGCACGAGAACCCGGAATTATCCTTCCATGAAGAAAAAACAGCACAGTTTGTATACGAGACACTGCTTACTTTTGGCAATCTGGAAGTGTCCAGACCGACGAAAAACAGTGTGATGGCTAGATTGATCGGTTCCCAGCCCGGAAAAGTGCTCGCCATGCGCGCTGACATGGACGCATTGCCGATTACGGAAGAGAATACGTTTGAATTCGTATCGAAAAATCCTGGCGTCATGCATGCGTGCGGACACGACGGACATACTTCCATGCTGCTCGGAACGGCAAAGCTATTGTCCGGGATGAAGGATCAGATCAAGGGAGAGGTTCGTTTCTTCTTTCAGCACGCGGAGGAAGTATACCCAGGAGGAGCGGAGGAAATGGTACAGGCAGGCGTCATGGACGGCGTAGACATAGTGATTGGTACGCATCTGTGGTCGACGATGGAGTTTGGGACAGTGGGTATCTGCCCAGGTCCAATGATGGCCGCCCCTGATACGTTCTGGATCACTGTTCTTGGAAAAGGCGGACATGCGGCGCTCCCGCATGAAACGATCGACAGCATCGCGATTGCGGCACAAGTGGTGACCAATCTCCAGCACATCGTATCCCGCAATGCAGATCCGCTCGATAATCTCGTTCTCTCTGTTACACAATTTGTGGGGGGAACGACACATAACGTCATTCCGGGTGCTGTAGAGATTTGCGGGACAGTCCGCAGCTTTGACAAAAATCTGCGCGAGTCTATTCCGGGACTCATGGAACGCGTGATCAAAGGCATTACAGAAGCACACGGCGCGGGGTACAAGTTCAAATACGAATTTGGCTATCGCCCGGTTATCAACGATGCCGAAGTGACGAAATGGATGGAAGAGGTCGTCGAAGAATCACTGGGAAGAGAATGGGTAGAGCATATGCGTCCAACCATGGGTGGCGAGGATTTCTCCGCCTTCCAGCAAAAAGCGCCAGGCTGCTTCTTCTACGTCGCTGCCGGAAACAAAGAAAAAGGCATCACCTATCCGCACCACCATCCACGTTTTACGATCGACGAGGATGCGCTCGAAGTTGGCGTAAAAATGTTCGTCAACGCAGCAAGAAAAATCGTGATGGAATAGGCAGAATGAAAAATGGTGTAAATACGAAGGTTTATTAAGGGAATGTAAAATCCCGCCAAAATGGTAGCTAACATTCTCCATTAATAATCCAAAAGTAAGGCAGCTTGTCAATGCGGCAAGCTGCTTTTTTCGCGTTTTTATCCCAAAAGAGCCCACTTATCTGGGACTCTGGTTGTGGTACGTAATGTGTGTTTGGTTGTGTTTGGGAACGTGAAATTGTGTGTTCAATTTGGAATTAATTGTTTTTCCTTTTTCTTTTAATAAAACCTCAACATTGCAGCTATAAAATGAATTCAAACAGACTGCTCTCTAAATGATAGGGTTCGGGGGAGAAAAGGGAGGCTTGATGATCAAGGAAACAAGTGATCAAGACGATGAAAAGAAAATGAATTGAGATCTGAGGAGGAGAGACACCGTGAAAAAGATCCTGAACCAAAAAGGACTTGCTGCGCTTTTAACAGCTACAACTCTCGTTACCGGTGGAGTCATCGTACAAGCTCCATTTCTGAATTCGTCAGTTTATGCCGCGGCAAAGGAGGCGAAAGAACTCTCATCTGAAAAGCAACTCTATCGTTTCCTGTTTGAAAATAGCATAGAGGATAGCTCAGAATCTCACCATCCTGTACAAGTGTCCGGAACACCAACGTTCGTGGAAGGACGTGCAGGATTGGGGAAATCCATTCATTTCCAGTCGACCTCAAAAGACAATGCAACCTGGATAGATTTAGGTGAAAATGACGAGTTGAAGTTTGGGGAAACTCAAGATTTCACCATTTCCTTCTGGGTAAAATCTCCTGGCGTTGATGCTGATCCTGGCATTATCTCCAATAAAAACTGGTCAAGCGGTGGTAACGTGGGTTGGTTCATCGGACTGCAAGGTTCTACGTTAAAGTGGAATTGGCGCACATCCGACAGCCCCCGTCTCGATGCAACGATTCCAAACATTGCGGATAATGCATGGCACTATGTCGTCGTTTCACATGATCGGGATGAACTGGCAACGATCTACGTCGACGGTAAAGTAGCAAAAACAATCGATATCAGCCAATCCAAGGGAACAATCGACACCAGCTTCACTACGAAGATTGGAGTAGATGGTGCTGGAAACCATTTTGGAAGTCGCTATGACGTGCAGTTGGACCAGTTGCAGATTCTGAGTCGCACCGTTACAGATAAAGAAGTAGCTGATAGTTACGCAAGTGCTCCGAAGATTCCAGTGAAGAGCCTTTCATTGGATCAGAAGGAGCTCAAATTGAAGGCTGGAGCAACGATGCCTGTTACAGTTGTGATCTCTCCGAAAGAAGCGTCCGTTCAGGATGTCAAATGGAGTTCCAACAACAAAGAGGTCGCGAAGGTCGAAATGATCAATGGACGCCCAACTGTTGTAGCAGGCAAGCCAGGCAAAGCAAAAATCACAGTGAAAACTGTCGATGGAGGCAAAACAGCGAAAGCGGAAGTAACCGTTACGAATTCGATTGACGTATCGGGAGACGGCCTCCTAACCGAGGAAGATCTGAACGTCATCTTGAACAATCAGAAAAGCCGCACCGGTGACCGGCGTTGGGAAAAAGCGCAACACGCGGATATAAACAATGACAATAAAGTGGATAAAGCCGATGTGGAGATGATGAAAGAAAAGCTGGCTCCTTATGAGAACGATTTCCTTTACAAACGTGTCGTAGTTATCGGCATCGATGGTGCAGGGAATGCAGTCAAAGATCCGGAAGCAAAAGCGACGCATATCTTGAAACTGATCGAAGAAGGTGCTGGAACATTTGAAGCCAAAGCAGAGCTGCCCACGATCAGTGCGCAAAACTGGGGATCTATCCTGCACGGCGTCACTCCAGACAAGCATCAATTGACAAACGATATCGTAGCGGCTACTCCTTATCCGGAGAAAAACGAGTATCCTTCCTATTTGAAGCTGTTGAAACAAGAGCGTCCTAAACTTCAGCAAGCTTCCTTCGCTACATGGGGCCCGATCAATATCGGTATTATTGAAGATTCAGCAGGTTCATACAAGCAAAATAGCAAGTCGGATGAAGAGACTGCGAAAAAAGTAGTCGATTATATCAAAAAAGAGGGTGAAAATACTCGTAACATTTTCGTTCATTTAGATGAAGTGGACGGGGCTGGCCACAATCAAGGCTATTTCACACCAGCATTTTATAAAAAGCTCCAAAAAGCAGATGAGTATGTAGGTAATATCCTCGAGGCACTGGAAGAGGAAGGACTGATGGAGGATAGCCTGATTATCGTTACGACTGACCACGGTGGGAACGGAACAGACCATGGGGGTTCTTCACCGGGAGAACAGACGATTTTCTGGGCGGCAAAAGGTGGCTCCATTACGCCTGGTACAGAGTTGTCAGAGGTAGTAAACATGGACACCGCCGCCGTAGTAGCCCATGCGCTTCGGTTGGAATTGCCAGCAAATTGGGATGCTAAAATACCAGAAGGGTTGTTTCAAGACAACGAGTAAAAAGACCAGTTATTCCTTATTCCACCATGGTGTAATAGGGAATAACTTTTTTCTTTCAGCTAGTGAAAATGCAACTAGTACAGACGAATCAGCTTTTGCCAAAAGGAGGTTTTTCTACTCGCGTCCTTGATCTTTGCCAACTCGATTTTGGCATCCATAATGTCATTCATTGCCTTGGTCAAGCGGCGATCACGTTCCTTCAGGTTGTTGGTAATATAGGTTTCCTGCTTTTCTACACGCGTTAACAGCGCTAAGTACGCGGCGTCTTGTTGCTGGACATGGGAAGCCAAGGCATGTAGCTTTTCATCCAGCTCTTCAAGAGCGGCAATATTATGCAAAGCCGGATGTGAGGAAACAGGGGCAGGGGGGAATGCAACCGCAACGGCCGTTTCCTTTCGGGCAGGTTCAGGTGAGCTTTGCGTAGCCACCATTCGGGCAGCTTCATCTTGCGGAATGAGTTGATCCTTTGTTAAGCTATAAAACCGCTGAAGACACGTAATATCTGCCTGTCTGTACTCCCGACGATTCTGACTATCCCGCAAAAACCAGTAGCCGTGCTGTTCTAAGAGCATGCTCCACTTGCGCAAGGTGCTGGCCCCAATACCTAACAGACTCGCAACATGTTTGCCACTGTATGTTATTTCCCGTGCCAATAACTCGATAACCTCTCCCATGGAAATCCCTCCTCTGGCGTAAGTCCGCTCATCTCTTGCTATACCGTTTCTGTACGTGAAAATGGTTTTCCTTGTGGAATCGTGCGACAAAATCTCACAGTGTTCGTAAGCCGCGTACTGGTTTAGCGTCAATTTGTCACCAGACGACAAAGTTGTTTGGCAAAATGAGGACAAATGACGGAAGGGTACAAGTACATTTTCTCTTTGACTCCGCTTTTGCTCAGTAGGGCTATGCCAAATGTTCATAGGATGCATGAGAAGGAGGGATTAACCATGGCATTCAAAGACCAAGTAAAAAAATTCGAAGGCAGAAATGTTAGGGTTGCCACTGTAGACGGTACTTTTTTCGGTCGTCTGGTACAAGTAAAATCGACCACCATTATTTTGGAAGAGCGCAATGGTAATCGCCGCACCATTATTCGTGACTCGAAAATTATTGCCGTTACAGAGCATGACGGCGACGATTGCTAAGTTGTGATTGTAGAAAAGTAGGATTTGTTTCTCAGGCTGTCGAGTGATCGACGGCCTTTCCTATTCTTTACACCCTGCGGCATGGTAACATAAAAGGGACTGAAAAAACGCTGCGAATAGAGGGGGTACCACTATGTTGGATATTCGGTTTCACGGACATTCCTCCGTGCAGGTAACAAGTGAAGGGCACTCGATCATGATTGATCCATTTATTTCAGGAAGCCCAGTGGCAGCAACCAAGCTGGAAGACATCTCTGTTCAATACATCCTTCTGACACATGGACACCTGGATCATATTTTGGATGCGGTAGAGTTGGCCAAGAAAAACGATGCGACAATCGTTGCAACTCATGAGCTTGCTACCTATTTGAGCTGGCAGGGAGTCAAGACCATCTCGATGAATCTGGGAGGCTCTGTCAAACTTCCATTTGGAAAAGTGAAAATGACACAAGCGTTCCACAGCTCCGGTGTCGTGCTGGATGATGAGAAACAAATCGTGTACATGGGAATGCCAGGGGGCTTTGTGATCGAGCTGGGTGGAAAAACGATCTATCACGCAGGGGATACAGGACTGTTCGGCGACATGAAGCTAATCGGAGAGCGTCATAACATCGATTTGGCTTTCCTGCCGATTGGAGATGTGTTCACAATGGGACCTGAGGATGCCCTCGTAGCTGCTGAGTGGATACAAGCCGATTTTGTTGTGCCCATTCATTACGATACATTCCCGCCGATCAAACAGGACGGGGAAGCATTCGTAGCTGAACTAGCTGAGAAAGACATCAGAGGCAAGGCATTGAAGCCGGGAGAGACATTGCGTTTGCCATAACTCGCTCTAGATACATAGAACCGCTAATCTACTTAGGATGAGATTAGCGGTTTTTTTTTATGGGGGTTCTAGGTATGTGGCTGCGGTGGGGAGAAGAATATTTCCAGTCTAGGCTCCAGGCTCCGTCCTACTGGGGGATGAGACTGTCCGCTCCGAAGGGATTTGCGGGGAAACGCAAAAGTGGTAGCCGCTACGTCGTACGGGCACGGTTGCGTTTCTTTTGCCCGCAAATCCCTTCTCCGCTGGGTAGGACTCCACAAGTCGCTACGTCTGGAAATATTCTTCTCTGTCGGAACTTCTTACATTCTTCAATCTTTTAAAGCTTTTAAGACCCGTTTAAGCACGGAAAGCTCGTAGAGGAAACAGGAGAAAAAAGCGAAGATCTTAGGGACACCGCCCGAGGCGCAATGAAAAAAAGAGAAACAAGCCCTTAGCGTCCACCTCTGAGACGCCTCCTGAATGGACAACTTTGGACGCGGGTTTCGCTTTTTTTTATGGAACCGGGCAGTGAATCCCCCAGCGGGTGGCCCTAGAAGCTGAGCGTTTTCTCCTGTTTTCTCCCCGGCACTACAGCAACAACTAAAGATTTTCTATGTATGTAGCTACGGTGGGGAGAAGAATATTTCCAGTCTAGGCTCCAGGCTCCGTCCTGCTGAGGGCTGAGACTGTCCGCTCCGAAGGGATTTGCGGGGAAACGCAAAAGTGGTAGCCGCTTCGTAGCACGGGCAGGTTGCGTTTCTTTTGCCCGCAAATCCCTTCTCCGCTGGGTAGGACTCCATAAGTCGCTACGTCTGGAAATATTCTTCTCTGTCGGAACTTCTTACATTCTTCAATCTTTTAAAGCTTTTAAGACCCGTTTAAGCACGGAAAGCTCGTAGAGGAAACAGGAGAAAAAAGCGAAGATCTTAGGGACACCGCCCGAGGCGCAATGAAAAAAAGAGAAACAAGCCCTTAGCGTCCACCTCTGAGACGCCTCCTGAATGGACAACTTTGGACGCGGGTTTCGCTTTTTTTTATGGAACCGGGCAGTGAATCCCCCAGCGGGTGGCCCTAGAAGCTGAGCGTTTTCTCCTGTTTTCTCCCCGGCACTACAGCAACAACTAAAGATTTTCTATGTATGTAGCTACGGTGGGGAGAAGAATATTTCCAGTCTAGGCTCCAGGCTCCGTCCTGCTGAGGGCTGAGACTGTCCGCTCCGAAGGGATTTGCGGGGAAACGCAAAAGTGGTAGCCGCTACGTCGTACGGGCACGGTTGCGTTTCTTTTGCCCGCAAATCCCTTCTCCGCTGGGTAGGACTCCACAAGTCGCTACGTCTGGAAATATTCTTCTCTAGCGTGACTGACCACGTTCTTCAATCTTTTAAAGCTGTTAAGACCCGTTTAAGCACGGAAAGCTCGTAGAGGAAACAGGAGAAAAAAGCGAAGATCTTTGGTACACCGACCGAGCCGGAATGCAAAAAGAGAAACACGCCCTTAAGCGTCCACCTCTGAAATACATCCTGAAAGGACCACTTTGGACGCGGTTTCGCTTTTTGCATGGAGGCGGGCAGTGAATCCCCCAGCGGGTGGGACAAGAATCTGAGCGTTTTCTCCTGTTTCCTCCCCAGCACTACAGCAACGACCAAAAAGTTTTTTATAAATCTCTGAAACTAGCATGAAAAGAGCAGGACCACTCATAGATATAGAAGAGAAAGAAGAAGAAAGGGTGACTACCTGGATGAGATTGGTGCACAATAGTCTTCTATTTCTTGCGGGAGTGGTCCTCTATTCACTAGGTGGTATCGCTTTTCCAGACGGTGGGGCCTGGTATGATTCCCTGGCCAAGCCCGATGGAACACCGCCAATCTACTTGTTTCGCATCATCTGGCTCATTCTATACGCACTCATAGCATGGTCGTTACTGATCTTGATTCGAACGAGGCAGATAGACCGCGAGCTTTTGCTTCTATATGGGATCAATTGGTTTTTTCATCAACTTTTTTTCGTGTTGTTTATCGGGTATCAACTGCTCGTGTTGGCTGCGCTGGACACCATTCTGGTGATGTATTCCACATGGGTACTCATTCGCGCCATTCGTCCCCACCACAAAATCGCATCCTCGCTGCTCATTCCCTCTTTCATGTGGAGCGTGTTTGGGATATGTCTCGCAATTGGCTTTTGCCTGCTCAACCTGTGAGCACAAAAGCAATTACAGACCCTCAACGAGTCGGCTGGCTCGCGTTGTCGCTTCTCTCTTTATTTCCTCCCATTGGAGGGTTTGGAATTGGCGCTGATGCATCAAAATTTCTCCGTTCACAATGGTTGTATCCACATCGGCTCCCGTCGCGCTGTATGCGAGCAGGGCAAGGATGTCATGGACAGGCTGCAGGTGGGGTTTATCCAGATCGATCAGGATGAGATCAGCTCGCTTCCCGACTTCCAGAGTTCCGACCTCGTGATCGATCGCAAGCAGTTTTGCACTTTCGATGGTAGCCATGCGCAAGGCTGATTCGGCAGGAAGTACCGTTGGATCACCGTGCTTGAGCTTTTGCATCCAAGTCGCGGCTTTGATCTCAGCAAACATATCGAGGGTCGTAGCACTGCCGGCACCGTCTGTTCCCATCCCGACAGTGACCCCGGCCTCGATCAGCTCTCTGACAGGGGCGATGCCGCAGCCGAGCTTCAAATTGCTGACAGGATTATGGGCGACACCGCCTCTCATCCCGCGAAGAAGCGCGACATCGGATTCATTCAAATGAACAGCATGCGCGAGCAAGACGTGTGTATCGTGGAACATGCCCAGTTCATGCAAATACTCCGTGGGAGTCTGATTGTACCTGGCCCGGATTTTCTCTCCTTCCTCAATCGTTTCAGCCAGATGGATGTGGAGCGGGATTTGGCGCTTGTGGGCAAGCTCGATAACTCCTTGCAAAGGTTTCGGCGGGCACGTATAGGGAGCGTGCGGACCGAGCATCGTCGTGATTCTGCCATCGCCAGCCCCCGTCCAGTTGTCGATGAGGTCTAAGGCTTCGGCCATTCGTCGTTCACCGTCATCCTCGAGAAAGACCATTCCGCGTGTTAAAGAAGCCCGAATACCAGAATCAAGTACCGCTTGGGCAACTGCATCCATATGCACATACATATCGGCAAAAGCGGTCGTGCCAGAAGCGATCATTTCCGCGATCCCAAGTGTCGTTCCCCAGTAGACATCTTCTCTTGTCATCCGTGCTTCAGCCGGCAGCATCTTTTTGTCCAACCAATCCATCAGCTTGAGGTCATCGGAAAAAGCACGCAGCAAGGACATGCTGGCATGGTTATGCGTGTTGATGAGACCGGGCATCGCTACCCTATTTTTTGCCAGTATGACACGGTCTGCTTCCTCTTCAAGGGATGGTCCGATTTTGGCGATTCGACCATCCACGATCCAAATATCCCCGAGAAATGGCTTCTCTCCCTCAACCATCGTCAAGATCATGCAGTCTTTAATCAATAACGTTTTCATGGGAAAATCCTCCTTTTTATTCCTGGTAGCGATGCAAGCGTAAAGCTTGACGCCGCGGGAAAGTCAAGGAGGGGATTTTTTGAAAAAGAGAGAACAAATTCAGAAGAGTTGTGATGGACTTCGTGAATTTGAAATATTGTTTATTAGATAACAATTGACGAGAGAAATAATGCTACATAAAATGTAGATAAGATTTGGGGGAAGAAAGTGATGTCGCATATGTTAAATGGAGGGCTTGTCAGCCTGCAAACAATCTTGGACCAATTGAAGCCTTCGGAGCGAAAAGTCGCTGATTATATCCTGGCTCACCCGGAAGATGTTGTGAAGCTTTCTGTCCAAAAATTGGCGGAATTCAGTGGGGTTTCCGAGGCGACGATTATCCGTTTGGCTCGTTCTCTTAATATGAAGGGATATCAGGAGTTAAAGCTGCGCGTCGCAGGAGATTTGACGAAACAGACGGCGATGGGCAGCTATCAGGAGATCATGATGGAGGGTTCCGTCGAATCGATTATGCAAGCGGTTAGCTGGAATAATATCCAATCCATCCAGGATACTCTCTCTGTCTTGTCCAACGAAGAAGTCAAGAAAGCAGTCGACGTGCTGGCGGTAGCCAGGAAGATTGATGTCTACGGCGTCGGTGCATCGGCGGTCATTGCTGACGATATCCGGCAAAAATTTTCGCGGATTAACTTGTGGTGTGAGGCTTATTCGGATTTTCACGCACAATTGACGTCGGCAGTCACTTTAACGGAAAAAGATGTGGTCATCGGCATATCTTATTCAGGACAGACCGAAGACATTATTCAATCGTTGACGGAGGCCAAGCAGCAGGGAGCGACCATCATTACCCTGACCAAATTCGGTCCCTCGCCAGTAGCCGAACTAGCCAACATCCGACTGTTCACCAGTTCTGTAGAAAAAAGCATTCGTAGCGGGGCCATGGCCTCACGCATTGCCCAATTGAACGTCATCGACATTTTGTTTATTACCATGATCAGCAGAATGCAAGAGCAAGTCATTCCCTTGTTAGAAAAATCAAGGCTTGCTGTTAGTCGGACGAAACGCTCATCGACGTAGGAAAAGGGAGGGAAGACATGGACGATCTGGAGCAACTATTACAAGGATGGGTGGACAACGGTGTGCTCCCGGGAGCTGCCTTGCGAATCGTTCGTGATCATCGTATCTGGTATGCGTGTGATGTCGGAACGACGAGTATCACCAAAGAGCAGCGGGTAACGCCGGATACCATGTTTGACCTGGCGTCGCTCACCAAAGTGACGGCGACGCTGCCTGCTATCCTCTTGCTTGTGCAGGAGGGAGTAGTAGCGCTAGATGATCAGATTGGCCGATTTTTCCCCGATTGTCCCGCTGATAAAAAGCGGATCACACTCGCGCAGCTGCTTGCGCATACCTCAGGAATGCCAGCAGATTTGGCAGAGAGAAGGCGCGATAGCGAGATCGATTTGCCAGAGTTGTTGTATGCGCAAGAATTGATTCACAAGCCTGGGACCCAGGTTGTTTACAGTGATTTGGGCATGATCTGGCTGGGCCTCGTTATCGAGCGAGTAACTGGAGAGCACTTGGACCAGTTTGTTACCCGGCGCATCTTTACCCCATTGGGCATGGCACATACAGTTTTCTGTCCGAGTCGACTTATTTATCGGAATATTGCGTCTACTGAATACTGCAGCCTCACCAACGCCTACATTACAGGCGAGGTTCATGATGAAAAAGCATTTGCGATGGGAGGGGTTGCCGGACATGCTGGACTATTTTCAACGGCTGACGATCTGTGCCGATACGCGATGAGCTGGTTGTACCAAGATCCTCGGATACTTGCGAGCGAATGGTACGAACTGGCGATTCGTAACCATACAGAGCAAGCAGGCGGGAGTAGAGGGTATGGCTGGGAGCTCAATCAAGCATCCACCACGCTGAGCTGTGGAAGCGGCTTGCATCGCAAGAGCTTCGGGCATACGGGTTTTACGGGAACCAGTATGTGGATCGACCCAAAGCAACAGTTTGCTGTCATCTTTCTCACCAACGCCGTTCATCTAGGCCGCAATCATCAGCTTCGGCAATTACGACCGATTTTGCACGATGCTGTTACGGCCCAGCTTTTGCAGACCTAAGCAAGAAAAAGGGGAGGGTTTCGCATGAAGCAATTTCGTTTTCGCTATGTAGCTTCTATTGTTTTGGCTGCGGTTATGGTAGTGACAGGATGTAGCAGTGGAGGAACCGAAACAGAGTCTGGCAGCAGGCAGGGTGGGGGACAGCAGGTAACACTCTCGATGCATAGCTGGCGCGTAGAAGACACGGAGGGCTACAAAGCCATTATCAAAGCTTTTGAGGCAGACAATCCGCATATCAAGATCGATTTCAAACCATTCAAAGCAACGGAGTACAATACCATTCTCAACACAGCGCTTCAAAGCGACAGTGGTCCAGATATTTTGCAGCTGCGTCCCTACGCTCCGGGTATTGCCCTGGCTGAAGCTGGACATCTGGAGCCTCTCGACAAGGTGCCAGGCATATTTACCATACCAAAAGACGTCCTCGCTGCGGCCACAGGTAAAGACGGTAAAGTCTACGGTGTACCACTATCCCTGAACTCCACGCAATTTTACTACAACAAGAAAATCTTCGAGCAAAATGGTCTCCAGGCACCGAAAAGCTGGGATGAGCTGATCGCGACAGCCAAAACATTGAAAGAGAAAGGAATCGTCCCAATCTCTTTCGGAGCAAAGGAAGGCTGGCTCCTCTCTCTCAGTCATGGTGTGATAGCTCCAGCTAGCTATAGCGGAACGGACTATCTCGACAAGCTGCTAAAAGGAGAAAGTGACCTAAAAAGCGCCGAGTTCCTCCAATCGGTGCAGCGTATGCATGAACTTATCCCTTATTTCCCGGAAAATTATGTGGGTCTTGAATTGAATGATATGCGGACGTTGTTTGCCACGGAAAAAGCAGCGATGTTCATCAATGGCAGCTTTGAGCTGGAAGGAATCAAAAAACTCAACCCTGATTTGCCACTTGATTTCTTCCCGATGCCAACCGATGACGGCAAACAAGTCCTGACTACCTGGGTCGATGGCTCCTATGCCGTCAATGCCAAGTCCAAACACAAAGCAGAGGCATTGAAATTCATGGAATTCATGGCGACGAAAAAGTTTGGGGAGCTATTCGCCAATCAGTTCAAACGAATTAGCGCGGTGCCAGGTGTATCGACTGACGATCCGTTGGTAAACAAGATGGCAGAGTTGTCCCAATCAAGCGCCACACCCTATTTGATGGTCGTCAATTTCGCGGAAGGAAAACCGACCACGAAGCAAACATTGGAAAACGCCCTACAAGGTATGTATTTAGGCAAGCTCACCCCTGAGCAGGTTGTAGAAGAAGTACAAAAGTCGGCGGCTACCTGGTTTCCTCCCTTTAAAAAATAGCAGACCGAAAGGGGGGAGTGGACCCGAGTTGGGTTCGCTCCCAGCTTCTGAACAGGCCGCAATGATTTTCGTAATAAAGGGGTGGGTATCATCGAGACGCTAAACAGGAAAAGCATTCGAACAAAGGGGCAAGTGCGCTGGCTGATTCACCTGTTTCCGCTGCCTGCGCTTGTTATTTATACGTTGTTTGTCGTGTACCCGATTTTTTCGGCATTCTTATACAGCCTGTACGACTGGAATGGCATCAAGCGTGGGGCTTTTGTCGGACTGCAAAATTTCATGACGCTGTTTACGGTAGAGCCTTTCAACGAAATGTTCTGGAATGCTTTTCGGCATAACGTCTTCTACTTTGTGGTCGAAATGATTGTGCAAAATGGGATTGCCTTCGGACTAGCTTTTCTCATCTATCGCAAAATAAGAGGCTCCGGGTTTCTCAAGATCGCTTATTTTATGCCAAGGCTGTTGTCTGTTATTGTAATTGGGTTTTTATGGAAGTTAATCTTGAATCCGAATTACGGGGCACTCAATACCGTTTTGGCAAAAATCGGTCTAGAAGAATGGTCCAGACCATGGCTCGGTGACCCGGATACAGCGCTTCTCGCGATTATTTTGATTAACTGCTGGTTTGGCATAGGCTTTGCCATGCTGATCTTTTTGGCGGGACTTCAATCGATCCCGGAGGATTTGATCGAGGCGGCGAGGTTGGATGGGGCAACAGGCTTGCGGATGCTGTGGAAAATGATTTTGCCGCTGTGCATGCCAGCGATCACGATTATGACGATATTTACGTTCATTCAGGCGTTTGAAGCGTTCGAGCTCGTCTACGCTATGCAAGGCTCGATGGGTGAGCCGTTTTATTCGACAGATACGCTGGCTGTTTACTTTTATCGCATGGCGTTTAGCAGCGGAGCTGGGGATGTCACACTTGGGCTCGGTTCGGCGTTGGCTGTCGTGTTGTTTTGCATCGTCGGATCTGTGTCGGCACTGTCACTCTATTTGATGAGGAAACGAGAAGTCCAACATTAATGCCGTGATCCTGCGTGGAAAGGAGGATGCGATGTGAAGATGACTGTGGGTGGGAGAGCTGTATCTTATGTGCTGGCGTATTTATTTGCGTTACTCGCGTTATATCCGATCGTACTGATGATTTCTTCTTCCTTGAAAACGAATATGGAGATATTTGCGAGTCCGCTCTCCCTTCCGAAGACGTTTAGCCTGGATACGTATAAAAAGCTGTGGGAAGCCGTGCCTTATGCTGACTTTTTATGGAACAGTGTATTCGTCAGTACCCTGTCTGTCTTGTTGATTACGGTTTTTTCAGCGATGGCGGCCTTTTACTTGTCGCGCTTTTCCTTTAAATGGACAGCGGGGCTATACTTCTTTTTCATTATTGGTCTGATGATTCCGATCAAGCTGGGGATCGTTCCCTTGTTTTTACTGATGAAGAATCTCGGCCTCTTGAATTCACTGTGGTCGCTGATTCTGATTTATACGGCGAGTGGCATTCCGATCTCTGTTTTTATTTTGACGGGCTTCTTTCGGACGTTGCCGATTGAGCTGGAGGAAGCGGCGCGGATCGATGGATGCAGCCACTTTCAGGTGTTCTGGCGCGTACTCCTGCCGCTGATTCGTCCGGCCTTGGCTACGGTGGTCATTATTAATTTCATCCATGCGTGGAACGACTTTTTCTTCCCGTTGATTTTCATTCAAGAGGAAGCGCTCAAGACGATTCCGGTAGGCATGATGGTGCTGTTTGGAGAATATGAAACGGATTGGAGCCTGCTGTTTGCTGGGCTCACATTGTCTGCCTTACCGATGATCGTCGTGTTTTTGATGGCATCGCGGCAGTTTATGGAAGGATTGACGGCAGGTGCAGTCAAGTAATGGGGAAAAGTGGTTGATCGGGATCGATGGAGGCGGAAGCAAAACCAGAGCAGCCATCTGCAATGAAGCGGGACAAGTAGCGGCAATGGTGGTGGGCGAATCATCAAATCCGCTCTCCAGGAGCTGGGGGGATGTGGAGGCTACGCTGCGCCAACTCATTGATGCTGTGAGGATAAAGGCAGGTGCCAAAGAAGAGGAAGTAGCCGGTCTGTTTATTGGGCTAGGCGGTGCAGATCGTCCGCAGATCAAGGAAAGAATTCAGCATTCCTTTGCCGATGAGTGGGGAGAACGGCTATTGATTGATAACGACGTAATCGCAGCGCTTTACGCGGGTACGTGGGGGCAGCCAGGCGTCGTTCTCCTTGCTGGTACAGGCTCGATTGCCTGTGCCTTTTCAAAAGAGGGGGCGCGGCATCGTGTAGGCGGCTGGGGGTATCTGGTAGGAGATGAGGGCAGCGGGTTTGATTTGGGCAAAAAGGCGGCAAGCGCCGTATTGCGCGAATACGATGGGCGCGGTGAATCGACAGTACTGACGAGACTGTTTATGGACCACTATGGCGTTGAGCGTCCTGATGAGCTGATCAGCCTGATCTACGGGGGAAGCAATCCGCGGATGGAGCTGGCAAAAACGAGTCAGCTCGTGGAACAAGCCGCAACCCTAGGCGATTCGGTGGCGAATGCATTGATCATGCAAGCAGTGGAGGATTTGCTAGAATTGGCCGATGCTTGTATACAAAAGGTCCAGGAGCCTGTACCAGTCGTTTTGGCGGGAGGATTGTTAACGACCAGTACAATTCTTCGTGAACAACTGATTGGGAGAGCTTCGTTTCAAACGGTCATTCCCACGGTATCACCTGTCGTTGGAGCATTGGTAGCGGCTTTCACAAAGCTGGGCTTAGTTGTTGACGAAAAAATGGCAGAGCAACTGCGTGTCAGTGCAGAGGTGCTGGAAAAATTGCACATTTAAATTTTCCGGGGGATGGAAACAGCAGAACGAATAGGGTAAAATTGGGTGAGAATAGGATTTGAGAACGTTGCAGGCTATTTCCGTAATTTGGAGTAGCCGTTTTCTCGTCCCAGGAGGGAGGGGCACGATGAAAAACTTATTGGACAGTGGATGGAGAAGTGGTCATCTCTATCGTTCCTTCTTTGATCAAATGATTCAGGCCACTTTTCTGCTCGATCAATTTGGTAGAGTTTTTAAAGGCAATCCTGCCTGCCAAGTGTTGAACGGCTACTCCGTAGAAGAATGGGAAGGGTCCTCATTTTGGAAGCTGGCTGTTTCTGAAGAACAGGAGATGGTACGCCTTCAAACACAATTTGCGATGAATGGCGATCCGAGACCTTTTTACACCGCTTTTCGTCATAAAGATGGGACAAGTATTCCCGTGTATATTACATATGGAACCTTTTGGGAGAAAGGCACGTCGATTGGGTATTATGCGATGGTGCAGAAGATGCCAGCCGCGTTTGGGGACGGATATGGCTCCAAAAGGTGCAGAGTATTGGATATTTCCGGTGAAGGTGCGTTCATCTACCATGCTGGGGAGCTTCAATACGTCAACCAAGTAGGGATGCAACTAGTGGGGGCTTCTGGCATTGACGAGCTGTTATGGTATCCTTTTCAATCGTTTTTCCATCCCCGTGATGTACCGAAGATCAAAGGGCTCCTTCGCATTTTGGAAGAAGGGGGAACGGCCACGCCGAGTGAGGTCGAGCTGATCGGCTTGGATGGCAGTCGGACGGAGGTAGAAGTGTGCGGAACATCTTTTCCGATTCAGGACAAGCCCTTCATGTATATACTGATCCGAGATATTACGGAACGCAAACGGGCGCAAGAATTTTTGCAAAACTCGGAAAAACTTGCACTGGTCGGTCAGTTGGCGGCAGGGATCGCCCATGAGATACGCAATCCGCTTACCTCGTTAAAAGGCTTTGTGCAATTAATGCAGAAGGATGGCATGAGAAAGCCGGAGTATTTTTCGATCATGAGCTCGGAATTGGCGCGGATCGAGATGATTGTTTCAGAGCTGTTGGTCTTGGCGAAGCCGCATACGGCTGTGTTTGAAGCCCGCGATCTGTCCAACCTGATCACGCATGTGGTTACGCTCTTGGAGACGGAGGCGATTTTGAAAAAGGTCATGATTCAGGTCGTTTTCGAATCAGAAGTCCCCTTGATCCACTGCGATGAGAATCAGTTGAAGCAAGCCTTCATTAACTTTTTGAAAAATGGGATCGAAGCCACCTCAGGGAATGGAGAAATTGTGATTCGGCTGCGGTGTGAAGATGACCGAGTCGTCATTCGGTTTGAAGACAATGGGGTGGGGATCCCGGCCCATCAGATAGCGAGATTGGGAGAGGCTTTTTTCACGACGAAGGAAACGGGGACGGGCCTTGGGTTGATGGTGAGCCGCAAAATCATCGAGAACCATCGGGGGACTCTGCAGTTGATAAGCAACCCAGGTAACGGAACGGCAGTCGAGGTATGCTTGCCGATCAGCAGCTAGGAGGACGACTGGATGAACAAAAATACGGTACTGACAGCAGGCTTCGCCCAAATCCCCAAGGGAACGACCTTGTACGAGGTTTCTACCATGGTAGGCTGTGTGCTCATCATTGATGTGGACGCCGAAGTGATTTGCGACGCCAGCTTTACCTTTGTCATGGACAAGACGAGCGAGTTTTTGGTGAGCTTGCTTGTAGGCAAGACAGTTGCAGATGGCATGCAGGAGATTACGAAGGCGATCCAAGAACGTTTTTTAGCACCTGGTCAGGGAGCTGTCTTGCAAGCCATCCGTGCAGCTATTGAGCGATATCATGAAAAAAAAGCGTAAAGCTACCCAATAGCCGGAGGGTTGAATATGCATGAGAAGCACGACGTTAGAGAAGCGTATGCAAGACAGTTGTTGGAGCGTTACAGCCAATGGCTTGGTAACATAGAAGCAGTCGAGCTTGGCGAGGTTGAAGCGCTATCTCGTGAGGTAGATAGTATGCTGTCGGAACAAGACAGTGTTTTGCATGCAGGACTGCTGAAGCAGATTGTGGAGCTGCGAAATAAGGTAACCGAAATGATGTGGATCTCTGAGCATATGAAGATTTTGCACGATCTCAGCCACATTTTTGCGAAAACATTTGAGGAAAGTGAAATTTTGTGGAAAGCATTTGAGCTGGTCTCGCGTGTGATGCGTGCAGATGCTTTCTTTATTGCCTTTTTTGATGAAGGCGACAGTGAGATCAAGATTCCGATCAGCATCGATAACGGGGTCAATTATGGTCCGCTCACCATTCCTTATGGGCAAGCGATGGTATCCAAAGTGATTGAGACACGGGAAACCATCCACATTAAGACGATGAAGAACGAGCCAAGCGAGCCAGAAATGTTCCGCTGGGGAAGCCCGGAAATGGATACGAATACATGCATTTTCGTTCCACTCATGCTGGGGAATCAGATCAAAGGCGTTGTTTCTGCCCAGTCTTATCGCGAATTCGCCTATAAAAAAGAGCACGAGGAACTACTGAAAATCATTGGTTTTCAGGTAGCAAGTGCGATCGAAACGGCGCGTTTGTATGAGCGAATGTACCAGATGTCATTTCAGGATGAGCTGACAGGGATTGCGAACTATCGTGCTTTCCATCGTGATTTGGAAAAGCTGCTGAGTGAAGAGGATGCGTCTGTCTCTTTGATTATGCTGGATTCAGACAGCTTAAAAGCGGTGAACGACCATTTTGGTCATCACGCAGGGGACGCACTGATTAAACAAATTGCCGAAGCAATGAAAGAAGTGGCGGGACCAGAGGATACCGCGTATCGTTATGCTGGAGACGAGTTCATGCTTCTCTGCCCAGGGTCATCGATGGCGATGGCGGAGGAAAAAGCGCATGCCATTCGGGAATATTTGCGCTTGCGCCCCTTAACACAGGACGATTGCTGCGTCTTGATTGCGGTCAGTGTAGGCATTGCGCGCTACCCTCAAGACGCAAACACGGCAGATGGCTTGAAGCGGGCAGCAGATGAGGCACTGTACCGCTCCAAGCGCAAAGGAAAAAACTGTACGACCGTGTATGCAGCTGGCTAAGCTTTCTGCCGACGCATGGCGAATAGAAACGTCAAGACTGGCGAGATCCACAGGTAGATGACATAAGGCAAGTATTCCAGTGTGGATACATGTAAGGTAGCGGTAAAGAATGCACCACTTACCCCCCATGGAATGAGTGGGTTGACGAGTGTCCCGCAGTCTTCGAGAGTACGAGACAGTCGTCTGCCCGCCATTCCGCGAGCTGCGAATGCTTCGCGAAACATCTGCCCAGGGAGCAGGATGGACAAATATTGTTCCCCTGTCAAGAGATTCACGAGAATAGAAGAAGATCCGGCAAGTCCGACCATCTCAGCGTCTTGTTTGATTCGATTGATGAATCCGGAAAAGAGTGCGTGAAACACACCGCTGTATTGCAGGATGCCGCCTAAAGACAAGGCAATCAAAATCAAGGCGAGGGACCAGGTCATCGACAACAGTCCACCGCGGTCCACAATCGATGCAACGGCTTCATTGGCGATATTGCTGGTGAAGCCTTTTTGCATGACAGTCATCCATTCGACCGGAGAGGTAACTCCTTCGGAAAGAGCAGCTGTGACAATCCCGCTCAAAATCCCGAATACCAATGTAGGCAAAATCGGTTTTCGCAGCGCTGAGCATAACAGGACAACGAATGCTGGCAGTAGAGATAAAAGGCTAAGCGAGAAATTTTGTTCCAAAGCAAGCTGGATTTCTTGAATGGCGTCTAGATTCACATCGGCGCTTTGTCCTTGAATTCCGAAGAAAATCGTGGTAATGACAAGGGCAGGAATGGCAGTGCGTGACATGAACTTGACGTGCTCCGACAAGGAAACACCTGCAATGGCTGCTGCAAAGTTGGTCGTGTCGGAGAGCGGCGACATTTTATCCCCAAAGCAAGCTCCACAAATAATAGCCCCGGCTGTAATCAACGGATCAAGTCCGAGTGCAGTGGAGACCCCCATCATAGCGACCCCTACCGTACTAATCGTGGTAAAAGAGCTTCCTGTAACAGTCGAGACGATCACCGTCAGAAACAGGGCGGAGAGTGTGAAGTACTCCGGTGAGATAAGCGAAATGCCGAGGTGCAAAATCATCGGAACGGTTCCACTCATCATCCATACCCCGATCAAAATTCCGATTAAGGAAAGAATCAGCATGGGGGCGATCGCGGTTTGAATTCCTTTGATCAAGCCCTCCTCCATTTGCTTCCACGGAACACCGAGCAGGAAAAGAAGAGTGGCAGCACCTATAGTTGCGAGGAAGAGCGGCATATGCGGCTCCACTTTGCCCCAGAAAAGGGCAGGAAATAAGATTCCGAATACGGTGACAAGCACCCAAATACTTTGCGAAAAAGATAATGGCTTGGTCATAATGGCAACTCCTTGTTAAATCAGCTTGAAGCAGTGAGAAGGTATATGTTTACTTTCGTACTTTTGTGCTTTCTTGCTTTTTTGCTTTTGTGCGTTCAAGTGTTAGTGGTACTTTATCCTGAATTACTTGTTTCGTCAACGAGATGGGGTGAATTCGGAATCGTAAAATAATACAGAAATTATGCGGTGGAAAAATGGACAACCTTTCAGAAGTGCTTATTTAAAATTATTATAAAAAGATATTGACTTTAAAATTATATCAAGTACAATGATAATTGTTCCTAGTTGATAATAATTACAATTTGATAATAAGGAAAGGGGGAGCCGTTCATGTATGATGTCATCATCATTGGCGGAGGACCAGCTGGTGCTTCCGCTGCCATTTATACAGCTCGTGGAAATCTAAAGACGCTCGTCATTGATAAGGCACCCGGAACTGGTGCGCTTGCCCTGACACATAAAATAGCCAACTACCCAGGGGTAGAAGGCGAGATGACAGGGAAAGAACTGTTGGATAAAATGCGCAGACAAGCGGAGGGCTTCGGTGCAGAATTCATCCAGACTACGATTTCTGCGGTAGATGTAGAGGATGAGGAAAAAAGCATCTTCACGGCGCATGGTACTTTCCAAGCAAAGACCGTGATCGTAGCGACTGGTTCCAAAGGACGTAACCGTATGCTTCCAGGAGAAGAGCAATTGCTCGGACGAGGCGTGAGCACTTGCGCCACATGCGACGGAGCTTTTTATGAGGGCAAGCATGTTGCGGTGATTGGTGATTCGGAGGAAGCATTGGAAGAAGCGCATGCACTGACCAAATTTACGAACAAAATCACTTTCTTGGTGCCGCGCGCAGATCTGCAAGGGGTAGATGAACTACCTGAGCTGCCGAACACGGAAATGCAATTCCGTACACGCCCGTTGGAAATTGTGGGAGAGAAGTCGGTCGAAGGGTTGCGCATTCGCACAGCAGATGGAAAGGAAGAAATGCTGTCCGTAGACGGAGTCTTCGTCTTCTTGTCTGGCAGCAAGCCGGGTACCGATTTCTTGGATGGGCAAGTTCCCCTCGATGAGGAAGGATTTATGATTCTAGATGAGTTCATGCAGTCTTCTGTTCCAGGCGTATTTGGAGCGGGAGAGGTACGCAAAACACCTGTGAAGCAAGCAGTAGTCGCTGCGGCAGACGGTGCCATTGCAGCAATGGCTGTAGATAAATACATCAACAAGCGTTCCAAAGTTGTCCCCCAATACAAATAGAAGAAAAGGAGAGAAACAAATATGACACAAACGATCGTATACTCCAGCACAAATTGTAGCTTCTGCAAGCAATTAAAGACGTATTTGACAGAACAAAACATTTCTTTCGAAGAGCGCAACATCGATGAAAAAGAAGAGTACGGCCAGGAGCTGATCCGTTTAGGCGTGATGTCTGTTCCCTTGACAGTCATTGGTGAGAAGCAAATTTTGGGCTTCAATCCGACACGTATCAAAAAAGCACTGGCAGCATTGGAAGAGGCTGCGAAGTAATTTTCATCAGACACCATATAAAGGAGAGATTTCTCATGACAACACAGCAAACGATTCAACTTCAAGTAGGAAAACCAGCACCTGACTTTCACATGCTCACGACCAAAAACCTCGAGACACTGGAAGAACGCGTGTCGCTGGCTGATTACAAAGGAAAATGGCTGATTTTGTTCTTCTGGCCGTTCGACTTCACATTCGTTTGCCCGACAGAAGTAACTTCGTTTAGTGACAATATGGAAGAGTTCGAGGATTTGGATTGCGAAGTGCTGGGCGCATCCACGGATAGCGTACATACGCACCGGGCATGGATCAAAACACCGCGCGATGAAAATGGCATCGGTGAAGTAAACTTCCCGCTCGCAAGTGATTTCAAAAAAGAGACGGCACGAGCTTATGGGGTCCTGGACGAAGAGACAGGTGCAGCTCACCGTGGTTTGTTCATCATTGATCCAGACGGCATTCTGCGCTACCAAGTGGTAACAGACATGAACGTAGGTCGCAGCGTGGCAGAGACAACTCGTATTTTGCAAGCCCTGCAAGCTGGCGGTCTGTGCCCGGCGAACTGGAAGCCAGGACAGAAGACGCTGTAATGAAAGACTGAGCATTGCTTCTATTCTAAAGAAGAGGGACAATCCTACCCGTCTATTGCAAACGGTGGGATTGTCCCTTTTTTATGGAAGGAGCGTGGGGAATGGAGCTAGCTTTGACGATTCCATGCCTCTAAAAGCAGTTCGTTGTTGATACTCATGCCAGCCGCAGAGCCTAGAGCAGCAGCAGTTATCACTTGGTATTGTGTAGTTGCTGCATCGCCTGCACTGTAGACACCCGGTACGTTCGTTTTCCCAAAGTTGTCGACGATGACTGTTCCGGTTTCCGTTATCTGACAGCCTAATGCTTGTGGCAAGTCAGATCCGGCCACGAGTTTTGGAGCAAAAAAGATCCCCGTGCACGAAATGCTATTGCCATCTGCAAGATCAACGCGCTGTACCATCCCATCGACAGATACAATTCGCTCGATTGGGGAGTCGCAGACAGGAATGCGATGCTGTAACAGCTCCAGCCTTTGTTCCTCCGTGAATTCATCTGGTCCATTGGTGCAGATGGTGTATTGTTTGGTCCAACCAGACAGTACTTTTGCCAAATGCAATGCCTTTTCCCCGTTGGCGATCAAGACGAGTGGCTGGTCGCGTAATTCCCATCCATCGCAATAAGGGCAGACAAAAGCACTTTTTCCATACACGTCTGCTAATCCGTTAACAGGCAAAGGGAGATCCGTCATTCCCACTGCGAACAGCAGCTTTTTGCTTTGATAAGTCGTTCCCTGTGCAGTCGTAATGAGAAAATTTCCATCGTGCCCCGTGATCGTTACAGCTGTATCCTCCACGAAATAGACAGAGGAGTAGGCCCTGATTTGCTCTCTTGCCATGCGACGAAATTCGCTCGGAGTGATGCCGTCTCTCGTAAGAAAGCCATGGGACTCACGTGTAACGCGATTGCGTGGACGGCCTTCATCAATAACGACCACATTTTTTCTTGCCCTGCCAAGTGCGAGAGCGGCACTCATACCTGCTGGTCCGCCGCCAATAATCCCTACATCCATAAGTTGATTCATGTTTGTATACCACCCTTATAGATTCCTTATGTCTTCAATGCGAAAACAAAAAACCCACCCTACGCGACTATTGTAGATCCTTTATATCTATTATAAACAAGCCTTCCTAAGAATCAAGCAGAGAAACACTTTATATTCTTTTTGTAAATAATCTCCTTAATCGGCAAAATCCAACTTTTTCCAAATAGTAGCAACCTACCATTTTTGCAAACGAAAAGGAAAAAAAAGGAAGTGCAAATATACCTAAGTGAGAAAAAGTGTGGGCCAGAAGACCGTCCCGGTTGCAGGACTTCTTTCCAAAAAATGTAGGACGATGGAGCGAATTCGTCCCAACATTACAGTTTCATGACAAATCCGAAAAAGACACAATAGTGAATTTTGTCTATGGGAACGTTTTGCTCCCTATGTTTACAATGACTGTGACATGGCAACATATCGGAGGTTGACGAGAAATGGAGCCAACAAAAAAGAGAAGATGGCGCTGGATGAGCCTGACCATACTGATCGTGGTGGGGGTAAGTGCCTTCTGGTGGTTTTGGGCAGCAGATCATGTTGAAAGCATGGAGACGACTACAGGTGCTCAATTAAAATTTCGCGCAAATGGCGAGCTGTTCGAAGTCTATCAGAATCAGAAATGGCAGCCATTTTTTGCGAAAGGCGTCAATCTGGGGGCATCGTTACCGGGGCATTATCCGGGTGAGCTCCCTATAACAAGAGAGGATTACATGCGCTGGTTCGCGATGATCGACGAGATGGGGGCGAACGTCATTCGTGTGTATACCATCCATACCCCTGTCTTTTATGAAGCATTGGTCGACTACAATCGGCGAAAAGAAGGGGACCCTCTCTATTTGATGCAGGGCATTTGGAGTCCAGAAGAGCTGTTAATTGAAAAGAAAGATGCCTATTTACCAGAGATTCGCGAGGCGTTTCGACAGGAAATCAAGGATGCAGTCGGCGCTGTCTACGGAGATATCACCCTGCCGGAAAAACCGGGAAAGGCAAGTGGTACATACCGTGCCAATGCGGGCAAATACTTGATCGGCTGGCACACAGGAACCGAGTGGGACCCCGTGATGGTGCAAAACACCAACCGGCTGCATCAAAAAGTAGCTCCCTATCAAGGGAAGTACTTCCACGCGACACCGAATGCAACCGCTTTTGAGACATGGATTGCTGAAATGGTGGATACGGTCGCAATGGAAGAGAGCAAGCATGGTTGGCAGCATCCGATGACTTTCACCAATTGGGTGACAACAGACCCCTTATCGCATCCGGGAGAGCCGATCCAACATGAAGATTTGGTCAGTGTCGATCCTACCCATATAGAGCCAACGCAGTGGGAGGCAGGCTACTTCGCCTCCTATCACGTGTACCCGTATTATCCGGACTTCTTCCGCTACGACACTACGCTGCAACAGCTGAAGAACGATGCAGGGCAAATCGATACGTACAAAGCGTATTTGCGACAACTGAAGCAGTATCACAAAAACATGCCGATCATGGTGACGGAATTTGGGGTCCCGGCATCGGTGGGAGTCGCCCATCTGGGAAATTTGGGGCGCAATCAGGGTGGTCATTCAGAAAAGCAGCAGGGAGAGATTGATGCCGGGCTTTTGCAAGAAATCCATCAGGAAGGGTATGCGGGAGCAATCGTATTCGTCTGGCAGGACGAGTGGTTCAAAAAAACGTGGAACACGATGCGCTTTGAGCTGCCGGAAGATCGGCGCTCCCTGTGGATCAACGTGTTGACCAACGAATCTCTGTTTGGAGTGCTTGGCATGTACCCGAACAAAGAAGGCGTGCTGACCATCGATGGGAATCGCACAGATTGGGATCAGCTCGTGCCGGAGGAGAAGCAACGCCTCGATGTTCAAGTCCCTGGCTTCGACGAAATCTGGATGACACATGATGAAGGGTACGTCTATTTCCTTGCTCAATTGAAGGAAGAGTTTGACCCGGCTAAACAACAGCTCTATGTAGGTGTTGATACGCTTCCTGGCGGGAACAAGCATACGGCTCAGCTTCCCGGTCTGACGCTGGATGAGGGGCTAGAGACGCTGATTGCGTTGGGAAAAGCAGACGAAAGCCAGATTCAAATCGCTGCCAATTACGACTTTCATGCACGCTTATACGGAAAACGCTACGGCATGCTTGTGGTCAAAGAAGAGGAGAAAAAAGACAATTCCGGGATATTCAAGCCGTGGAAGCTGGCTGTTAGCTTGGAGATGGAGCCGCCAGACAGCAAGAAGTACTATCCGTTGGAGGAAGTCGATGTCGGCAAGCTGATCCGGGGAACGACAGATGCCCAAGACCCGCAGTACGACTCACGAGCCGCCTGGCAAGCAAAGGGCAAAGTGGTAGAGCTGAGAGTACCATGGATGCTGCTGGGATTTACAGACCCGAGCTCCTTGTCTGTCATGAGCTATGAAGATGCTGGCAAAAGCTTCACGACGGAGACGACGAAAGGCATTCGCATCCTGCCGCTCCTGGTGGATACAGCGACCAAACAAATCGTCGGGCAAAACGCTTATGCAGTGACGAAGCTCCCGATGTATACATGGCAAGGCTGGGAGCAGGTGGGCTATCATGAACGCAAAAAACAGAGCTATTCCATACTAAAAAAAGCATTCCATGAGATTGAGGCTCCGGTGAAGATCGGGACTCAGCCTTGATTGGATTGGATAGGAGAGTGGCAAACGTGCAAACACCATTGGCGACGGCAATTGTTTTTCTGTACGCGCTAAGTGGATTGACAGTACTAGGCTTGCTTGTCTTGTTCGCACTGAAGCTGCGCAACATTTCGGTGGAGAAACAGACCATACGTTGTTTGGAAAAATATCGCGACTACTTCGTTTACCTGCAAGCATACGGGGAAGAAGAGGAACGCTTGCAAGTGCCTTATGGCCATGTGACCCAAAAAGAAAAGCAAATCATTCAGAAAAAGCTGTTTGAGCTGATGGAGTGCTTCACAGGCATTCATCGGGATAAGCTGATCTGGCTCTGCGAGGATATGGGTCTCGTAGAGCTGGACATGAAAAGACTAAATGGCTGGTGGAAATGGACGAGAGTGGATGCCGCCTACAATTTGGGGATCATGCGCTCCAAGCTGGCCGTACCTAGTCTCTTAACCCTCCTGCAAAAAAACACAAATGATACCAGTGTTTTTATCATTGCGCGCTCCGTCGCCAAATGCGCACGCAACACAGAAGATTTGCGGGAAATGGTGACTCACGTTGTCGGAGCGAAGAATAATGTCCACCAACTCATCGTGGACATCATCAGTGATGCGCAGGTGGAAACGGTACCGCTTTTCGCACAGTTTTTACAAGATTCCGATGCTGAACTGGTCAAAATCGGACTGATTGGCTTCGCTGTGCATGCCCAGCCTGGCATTGAGCCCGCGCTATACCAGCTCATTCAATCGCCTGACAAGGAAGTCCGAATTAAGGCAGTCAAGCTCATGTGCCGGGATATTCGCTATATGAATGAACAGACAGTCACGGATTTTATGAACCACAAAGATTGGGAAATTCGGGCAATGGCAGCCAAAGCAATGGGCTCGCTGAAAGTGCATGCGTACATCCCCTCGCTGAAAAAGGCGGTGGGCGATGCGAACTGGTGGGTTCGTCATCACAGTGCACGCAGCCTGGCACAGCTAGAGGTCGAAGGTTTTGCTGCCCTGTGTGAAATTTTGCGGGAAGAAAGAAACGGTCATAAGAGCGAGATGGCTCATCAAGTGATCCAGGAGGAGCTGGAAAAAGAGAAGCTGGTTCTACAGGGTGCGACAGCAACAGAGAGGCTTGTGCAATACAACGAAAAGCTGCATCTGTACCGCAAGTCGTATCGTAAAACGATCTCCACGGTTCAGGCACTGGAAAGATAGAGGGAAAGGAGGCTGCCATGAGAGATTTTCTACTTTACTACGGAGTCTTTGCGGTCTATTACGTCATCGCGATCAACTCTTTGTACTTTATCATCATGCTGTTCTCGTTCAAGAGCATCATGGGAATCTTAAAAAGCTCCATCTATTCGAGATTCCAGACGCTTTCAGGCTCTGAGCACGTTCCGCCGATTTCGATTCTCGTGCCAGCATACAACGAGGAGCTGACGATTATTGAGAATGTAAGGTCGCTCTTATCCTTGAACTATCCGCGCTACGAGGTGCTCGTGGTCAACGATGGATCGAAGGATGCTACCTTGCAGGTATTGATTAACGAGTTTTCGCTGGTTTACTCCGAGCACATGCCGGTGCAGCCGCTTCTTCATACGTCGAACATCAGGGGAATCTACCACAATCCGGCTTTTCCCAATCTGTATTTGATCGACAAAGAGAACGGAGGAAAAGCTGACTCGCTCAATGCGGGGATCAATCTCTCCCACTATCCGTTGATCGCTTCCATTGATGCAGATTCCTTGCTGGAAAAAGACGCGTTGATTCGCATTGCGAAGGTGTATATGGAAAACCCGGATGAAACAGTGGCCATCGGCGGAGATATCCGTATTGCCAACGGCTGCAAGATCGAAGACGGTGTCGTGAAGGACATTCGCTTGCCAGACAAGTTTTTGCCGATGATACAAACCGTCGAGTACCTCAAAGCGTTTCTAGGAGGACGGATCGGCTGGAGTGCGATCAACGGATTGATTATCGTCTCAGGCGCGTTCGGTGTTTTTCGCAAGGATTACATCATCAAGGTAGGCGGTTATCGCGAGGGGTATCCGGGTGAAGACATGAACATCATCATCAAGCTGCACAAGTACATGCTGGAAAACAAGCTGCCGTACCGCGTGGCATTTTGCCCCGATGCAGTCTGCTGGACACAAGCGCCGGATACACTCAAAATTTTGGGCAGTCAACGGCGCAGATGGGGACGCGGCAATCTGAAAAACATGATTGAGTATGGCAGACACATGGCGTTTCGCCCCAAGTATAAGCTGTTCGGGATGCTCACGCTACCGTTCAATATCATGTTCGAAACCTTGAATCCGTACTTCCGCATCACGGGTCTCTTGGCCCTCATCGGTTACACCTTGCTGGATATGACCAACGGCTACGTCCTCTTAGTCTACGGCTTGCTCAATGTGCTGTATGGCGTGCTGCTTGGCATTGGCTCCTTATTGCTGGAGGAAATCGCGTTTCGACGGTATCCGCGTTTTCGAGACATCGTCAAAATGCTTTTCTATACGATTCTGATGTTCTTCGGCTATCGGCAAATCGGTGTCATCTGGAGATTCCTTGGTCATATTGAGTTTTTGCGCAACAACAACTCCTGGGGAACGATGACACGGACGAGTTGGCAGACGAAGGGCAGCGAAAAAATTTCAAGTTTGGAGGCTAGATCATGAGTAATCTCGTACCTGTTTTTTACGAGCATCTGAGCAAGATGGAAGAGAAACAATTGGCGTGTGGGGTTATTCTGGCGGCTTGCAAAACCCTCACGAAGGAATCAATGGAGCTGATCAAGCAAGATCTGGGCACCAGTTCAGGAGACGGCTCCGAGATTGCTTTGCACTACGCGTATGACAAAAACAAGCAGCTCTTCGGAATTCTGCTTGAGGGACAGAAGCTTTCGAGCACCCATTTCTATGCTTTGCGTGTCAAAGACTATTTGCAAGAGCACAAACTGCTGGCAGGCAGTCTCTTGATTGCGAGTTTTCCCGAAAGCTCGCGCTCGTCCGGTCAAATGCTGATGCGGATGATCCAAGAGATGAGAGAGCCAGGCGCTCATGGGGAGATCCAGATTTACGAGCACAATCCCGCTCAAAAAGAGGAGCCGGCAAGTATTTTGCTGGTTAACCATGATGAGACTGTTAACGAGTTTTTGAGCATCTACTTTCAGCGTAAAGGGTATCTCGTTACGGTAGCCAATGACGGGATGGATGGCATGGAAAAATATCAGGAGGTCGCCCCTGATCTCGTGATTACCGACCTGAATCTCCCTATCCTCAATGGATACCAGCTCATGGAAAAAATCAAGCATATCAGCGCTTCCATGAGCAAGATTATGGTGCTCACAGACAAACGTCTGGAAGAAGATGTGCAAAAATCATTTGCGATGGGAGCATCTGACTATATTACCAAGCCATTCTCCCCGGTAGAACTGGAAGCCAGGGTGAAAAGGCTAATTTCATAATTCTAGAAAGAGAAAGGGAGAGAAACGAGGATGGCGAGATACGAGGAACTGCAACAGAAGATTCAACGAAAGACAGCGAGAGTGGGTGTCATTGGGCTTGGGTATGTAGGGCTGCCGCTGGCGGTAGAGACGATCAAGAGCGGTTATACCGTAATTGGAATCGATCTGCATGGCGGAAAAATCGAGAGCCTGAAAAGAGGAGAGTCATACGTTCAGGATGTTTCTAATGAAACCTTGCAGGAATGCCTCGCGACCAATCGCTTTTTTCCGACGACGGATTATAGCGTAATCGAGGAGCTGGATGCGATCAGCATTTGCGTTCCGACGCCACTCAGTCCCAATCAGGACCCGGACACCTCTTACATTATAAACGTTGTCGAGCAAATCAAGAGATTTATGAAAAGAGGAATGCTCATTACGCTGGAGAGCACAACCTATCCGGGAACGACGGAGGAGCTGATCCAGCGCGAATTTGAAAAGCTGGGCTATCGGGCTGGCATCGACTTTTTCCTCTGCTACTCGCCAGAGAGGGTCGATCCGGGCAATCGCAATTACAGTACGTACAATACGCCAAAGGTGATCGGCGGAACGACAGAACGCTGCATGGAGTTAGGTACACTCTTGTATGGCAGCTTAGTCAAAACCGTCGTACCGGTCTCCTCGCCAAAGGTGGCGGAGATGTCCAAACTTTTGGAAAACACCTTCCGGAGCGTCAATATTGCCTTCATGAATGAGATGGCGATGATGTGCGACAGAATGGGCATCAATGTTTGGGAAGTAATCAAGGCCGCATCGACCAAGCCTTTCGGGTTCATGCCGTTTTACCCGGGACCCGGAATCGGTGGGCATTGCATACCGCTCGATCCGATGTATTTGTCGTGGAAGGCCAAGGGCTTTCGTTTTCACAGCCAATTTATTGAGATCGCCCAATCGATTAACGACAACATGCCGGACTATGTGCGAAACAAGACAGCACAGGTGCTTAACATTTACGCCAAAGCAATCAACAGCTCGCGCATTTTGATTCTCGGCATGGCCTACAAGCCGGAAGTCGATGACCTGCGGGAATCACCAGGTCTGGAGATTTACGAGCTATTCACTAATAGCGGAGCAACTGTTGACTATTACGACCCGTATGCGCAGAGCTTTGTGAATAAAAAAGACGAGATCGTCCATTCCATTGCCAATGACTACGAGGTGTTCAAGACTTACGATTGCATGGTGCTCATTACGAATCATCAATGCTTTGCCTATCAGGAGCTGGCGGATTTGGGAGTGGCCATTATCGATACACGAAATGCGTTTGAGGACATCAAGAATCCGAATGTGTATCGCATCGGAACCTCCGTTGCGATCAGGCAGGAGAAGGAAGTCGTCAGCTTGCTCGCATAATACAAAGTCCGAACATTATAGGCAATGAGGGAGGAACCGAAGACATGTGCGGAATTATGGGATATATCGGGAACAGGGAAGCGCAGCCGATTCTAATCAATGGGCTGCGAAAGCTGGAATACAGAGGCTACGATTCCGCTGGCATTGCGATTTGTGACGGAGCAACCATCGGCATTCGCAAGGCAAAAGGCAGAATTGACGTACTGGAGAGCCAAACCCAAAAGTCCGGCTTGCAGGGTTCCATCGGCATTGGTCATACGCGCTGGGCGACACACGGACGACCGTCTGACGAAAACTCTCATCCTCATTTTGATCAGTCTGGCAAGTTCTCGATCGTGCATAACGGTATTATCGAAAACTATCTGGATCTCAAGCAGGAGTTGATCGAAAAAGGCGTGACGTTTACTTCGGAGACAGACACGGAGGTCATCGTGCACCTTTTGGCGCAGGAATACGACAACAACCTGGTTGCGGCAGTACAGAAGGTCGCTGGCAAAATTCGCGGAGCATTTGCCCTCGGTGTGATGACGGAGCACGAGCCTGACAAGCTGATTGCAGTCCGTATGGCGAGCCCGTTGATTATCGGGGTAGGGGAGAATGAGAATTTCATCGGTTCTGATATCCCGGCGATCCTGGAACATACGCGTTATGTGTACGTTCTGGAAGACGGAGACTTGGCGGTTTTGACCAGAGATTCTGTTCACGTCATGCGTCTGGATACGACGGAGCCAATCGAGCGAGAGCTGATGCGGATTGAGTGGGACAAGGAGCAGGCGGAAAAGGACGGCTTTGCGCACTATATGCAAAAGGAAATATATGAGCAGCCGCGTGCCCTGCGCAATACAATGACAGGCAGAATCGATGCTACCCAGCAAAAAGTTGTTTTTCCTAATCTTCAGTTATCAGAAACGGGTGCCAAGCGTGTGGAGAAAATCTACATTGTCGCATGCGGCACTGCTTATCATGCGGGCTTAATCGGCAAGCATGTGATCGAGCGACTGGCACAGATTCCGGTAGAAGTAGATGTAGCGTCGGAGTTTCGTTACCGTCGTCCACTCTTTCACCCCAATACGCTCACGATTGCCGTCAGCCAATCAGGGGAGACAGCAGATACATTGGCAGCCATGCGTGAAGCCAAACGAAACGGCTCAGCAGTACTCGCGATTACGAATGTAGTGGGAAGCTCGATTGCCCGTGATGCCGATGATGTGATTACGACAAATGCAGGTCCGGAAATCGCGGTCGCTTCGACGAAGGCATATACCTCCCAGTTGATTGCGTTTTACTTACTTGGCATCTATTTGGCGCAAGCGAAGGGAACGCTGGATGCTGGCACCCGTGCCTCACTGCTTCGCCAACTGGTGGCTCTCCCGGATCAAGTCGAGCATATTCTTGCGCATGCGGATGAGATACGTCATTTCGCTGAATCGATCAAGGACGAGCAACATCTGTTTTTCATCGGACGAGGACTCGATCATGCAGTATCGATGGAAGGCTCGCTCAAGCTGAAGGAAATCTCGTATATTCATTCAGAGGCGTATGCGGCAGGGGAGTTGAAGCACGGCACGCTGGCGCTGATTGAAGAGGGAACGAGAGTCATTGCCTTGGCTACACAGGATGAGCTGCATGAGAAAATGATCAGCAATATTACAGAAGTGAAAGCCCGTGGAGCAAAGGTTCTCGGTATTACCTTAGATGGACATGTAGAGCTGCATCGCTCGGTCGATGATGTTTGCCTGATTCCGCAGACAGATGCTTTGTTTACACCAGTTGTAGGCGTTATCCCCCTCCAGCTCATTTCCTACTACACTTCTGTTGCACTCGGCAATGACGTAGATCGTCCACGAAATTTGGCCAAAAGTGTAACAGTTGAGTAAACACAAACGTCAGTGGTAGAAGAAAGGGGGAAAGATGAATGAACACCTCGATGCGGACGTTGAATCAGGAGAAATTACTGGAGATTATGCTTCAGGCCTATCAGCTGGGCGTGCAGAGGAAAGACATTAATTTGAGCATGATGATTGACTCATTGACGTATGAATTGAAACCATACTTCGATCAGCAAATCCAACAAGGTCAGCTTGCAAAAGGGGAGCTGACCAAGACGGAGGCGATAGGATGAACATACATGCAGTAGTACTCGCAGCGGGAAAAGGAACCAGAATGAAATCTTCGCTCTACAAGGTCATGCATCCAATCTGCGGGAAGCCGATGATTGAGTATGTCGTAGAGACATTGGAAGCATTGTCACTTCGCCACTTGGTCGTCGTTGTCGGTCACGGAGCCGAAATGGTCAAAGAGCAGCTAAAAAACCGCGTTCAGTATGCGTATCAACCGGAACAGCTGGGCACCGCTCATGCTGTTTGGATGAGCCACGAAATTCTTGGGGCGCAGGATGGCGTAACGATTGTCATGAATGGAGATACACCGCTCGTACAAGAACAGACGCTGCGAAGTTTGCTCGAGTATCACCAGCTCAAGCAGGCAGCAGCCACGGTTTTGACCTCCATCGTGGACGAGCCAACAGGCTATGGCAGGATCATTCGCGACGAGAACGGCGATGTCCGTAAAATTATCGAGGAAAAAGACGCGACCTTGGACCAAAAAAAGGTGAACGAGATCAGCACCGGAATCTTTTGCTTTGATAATCAAAAGATGTTTTCGATGCTGCCGATGGTCTCAAACGAAAACGCACAAGGGGAGTATTACTTGCCGGACGTTCTGGGGCTATTACAAGAGCAAGATCATTTGGTAGCGGCGTTTGCAACGGATGATCCCGAAGAAGGCAATGGCGTCAATGATCGTGTGCAGCTTGCTGATTTGGAACAGCTGATGCGCAAGCGAATCAACGATTTCCATATGCGAAACGGAGTTACGATGATAGACCCGAGCTCGACGTACATTGATTCTGACGTAATGATTGGGCGTGATACGGTGCTCTATCCAGGAACCTGCCTTTTTGGCGACACACAGATCGGTGAAGGCTGCCAGATTGGGCCGAACGCGCTGGTCAAAAACAAAAGCATCGAGGATTACACGAGAATTCAGCCGTTTTCTGCGGTTGACGGCAGTACGTATGGTGAGCGGGCTTTTGCGTGCGCGGGAGCGACGACACAACGGTACGGTATCGACCAGCACTGATGCAGGTACTTCGCCGATATAGCTGGCTTTGGATAGCCCTGATTCTTGTGACAGTGGCTTCGATCAGCATGCTGTCGTTGGCAAACACCCGCTCCTCCCTGACAAAAGCAACCTGGATATGGGATGCCAAGCAACTGGAGACCCAAACCGATGAAATGATCGAGTTTGCCGAGAAAAACAACATCAACCTGATCTATCTTCACGTTGAACCAGCAGCAGTTCCGCCAGAGACGTATCGTACGTTCATTGAAAAAGCAAACCAGGCAGGCATCAAGGTAGAGGCGCTTGGCGGTGACCCTAATTGGGCATTAACAGCGAATCGCCAAAGCATCGACGATCTCATTTCCTGGGTGAAGGCGTTCAATCGCAGTGCCAAGCCAGATGAACGATTCTCGGGAATTCACGTCGATATCGAGCCGTATTTATTGCCTGCATGGAAGGAAGACCAGGAAGAAATCGTCCGGCAATGGCTGAAAAATGTCAGCTATCTGGTAGCAGAAATGAAGAAGGATACGGATCTCGCTATCGGCGCCGACTTGCCTTTTTGGATCGACTCCGTAAACGTTCCAGACAGTGATGAGAAAGTGAGCAACTGGATGGTGCAGCGACTCGACAGTATTACGTTAATGGCCTACCGCAATCAAGCCCTTGGGAAAAATGGGATCGTCGATATCGTAGAAAAGATCGTCGATGATGCCAATGTACGCAAAAAAGGGTCGGTCATCGTAGGCGTCAACATCATGGAAACGATGGAAGGCGCTCATGTGAGCTTTTATGAAGAAGGCACAGAAGAGATGAACAACCAGTTGGCCATTTTACAGGAGGAGCTGTCAAACAATCCGGCGTTTGCAGGAAGTGCGATCCATGATTACGAGAGCTGGAAGCACGCAAGACAACGAGAGGAGCAACATTGACGAATGAAAGCTGCGCGCATCTATTTGAGTGTTCTCTGCCTGACGGTCGGCTTTCTGTTCGGCTTTTCCCCCGCGGAGAAGAAGAGTAAAGCAACATGGATCTGGCAATCCGAAATGATCGGGAGAGAGAAACAAGAGATTCTCGATTTCTGCAAAAGTAACGATATTAATCTCGTCTACTTGCGAATCGAAATGAACAAGCTCTATGAATACTATCGCGATTTTATCGGCGAAGCGACAGAGATGGGGATCGAGGTTCATGCGGTAGCCGGTCATCCAGCATGGGCGCTCAAAAGCAATGAAAAGCGGATGATGAACATCGTCCACTGGGTAAAAAGCTACAACCGTGAAGCGCAGAAAAATGAGCGAATTCGCGGGATTCAGTTAGACATCGAGCCGTATCTTCTGCCATTTTGGGAGACTGATCAGAAGCGGATTATCCGTGAATGGCAAGCCAATGTGCAGGCGTTCACAGCCGAGGTGTCAAAAGATGGGGATTTGGTTGCCAGTGCAGCCATTCCATTTTGGCTGGACGATATTCCTATTCCGGGACAAGAGGAGATGTCTCTGTCCAAATGGATGATAGGTCAGTTTGATACGGTATGTATCATGGCGTATCGTGACACACTGTCAGGTCAAAACGGCATCCTGAATTTGATTGATCAGGAAATGAAGGAAGCGGATGAATTAGAGACACGTGTCTTGGTCGCTGTGAATATGAAGCCGCTTGCTGAAGACCACGCTTCTTTTGCAGAGGAAGGCCTGGCTCTCATGAACCAGCAAATAGAGCGATTGCCTGCACATATGGCACAGCATCCATCCTTCTCCGGTGTCGCGATCCACGATTATCGCTACTGGAAGGAGGCGGCTCCACTGCCCCCGACAACGAAGCAACGTTACAAAGGCACCTACATATGGCGTGCAGAATTGATTGGCACGGAAAAGGAGGAAATTCTCTCCTTTGCGGAACAAAACAGGGTGAATCTCCTCTATGTTCGTCTAGATTTGGAGCTGCCGACTTCCTATTATCGTGATTTCGTGAGAGAGGCTCGTGAAGCGGGTATCGAGGTTCATGCGATGGGCGGTCATCCGATTTGGGCTCTGTCTGAGTGTCGGGGCAAGATCAATAAGCTCGTGAATTGGGTGAAAGCCTATAATGAGGCGGTCTCGATAGAAGAGCAGTTTCACGGCATTCACTTAGACATTGAGCCGTATGTCCTTCCTGTCTGGCGCGAGGATAAAGAGGAAGTCTTGCGCCAGTGGATGGGCAACATCGAAGCATTTGTCGAGGAGACCAAAAAAGATGCTTCCTTGGAAGCGAGCGTCGATCTCGCTGCATGGCTGGACAAGACACCGACTCCGGGTCAGCCCGAATTGCCGTTTTCGCATTGGATGATCAAACAGCTTGATCATACGACCTTGATGGCCTTTCGCGATCGTGCTCCTAGCATCATCGGCTTGGTTGAGAATCAGATGAAGTACGCAGAAAGTCTCCAGAAAAAGCTGGTCGTCACCGTGGAGACGAAAGAGAGCCACGAAGGGAACGGGATCAGCTTTTACGAGGAAGGCATGGGCGAAATGGAGCGGCAGCTGGATCTGGTGACAAAAGCGCTGGATCGGTACTCCTCTTATTGGGGGCTCGCCATTCATGCCTATGACTACTGGAAAAACGGGAAAGAGTAGGCTGCCAGCATCGTGAACCATTGTTGTACAATAGAAGAAACCGAGCGTCGGAAAGAGGAGAACAAGCCATGCGAGATGTGCCAAACCGACATCGAAATCTTCCACAGCGTACGCCTGAGATGTTGTACAACGTGGTGCGCAAGTTTTACCGTGGAGCAGTCAGTCATTTTGACCTGATTCAGGAGAAAAAGCAGGAAGCACGTGCAGCCTTGGAAGCTGGTGACCATGACAAAATCCGTGCAGTCGTACACACACTATTTTTGGAGTTCCATTTTTATGTGACCTGCTGGCTCCAGATAGAGCTTGCCCTGTATCGGTTGGCTCGTCAGGATGAACGTCTTGCGCAAGTGGTGGAAAAATATCGACCATCGTTGGAAAAGCATGTGGCGGTACGGCAACTACTGGAGCAGACGGAAGCGTGTGTGGAGGCGCAGTTTCAATCAGCCGGGGATGGATGGTCCTGCGTGCAGAAGGATGCCTACGTGTTTGGCAGCATCATTTTTACAGTGGATGAACAGAGTTTGCAAGATTTGCACGTCGTGTATCAGGAGATTTGGGAAAATGTAGACCGCTGAACCATCTTCCATAATAAAAAGCGTGACCGTCGCAATGGATGGTCACGCTTTTCTCATTTAGAAAGTGCCAGGAAAAATGGAGCCTGTGTGAGGAGCCATTTGGCCTGGGGTGTTCAATTGGCGAACCTCTTGTGTATTCGTTCCTGCAAAGCCAGGAGAGAAGACCGATTGTGCTCCTACGCCAGCCTGATTGCTGTACGACTGATTGGCATATGCCTGTGGTTGCAGCTGAGATTGTTGCAGCTGACCTTGCTGCGCATGCATGCCATAGCCAGTGTTATTCAACTGGCGAACTTCCTGGACATTGGTATTGGCAAAGCCAGGCGAAAAAATACTGCCAGTCATCGCTGGCGGATACGCTGCTTGATTCGTATAGCCAGGTTGTCCTCCGTAGCCGCTATGATTGCGGGCTTGAACCTCTTGAACATTCGTGCCGGCAAAGCCCGGAGAGAAAATAGAGCCTTGTCCAACCGATTGCTGATAAGAAGGCTGTGCTTGTATGTAGCCAGCTTGCTGGCCTTGTGCATAGCCGAAATGCTGTTGCTGTTGTTGTTGTGGATAGCCAGTGTTATTTAGCTGTCTCACTTCTTGGACATTCGTATTGGCAAAACCTGGGGAAAAAATCGCTTGCGCCCCACCGGAAGACATCCCTAATGAAGGAGTTCCGAGCGATTGTGCATGGCCGCCTTGGTTCCAATATTGTACTTCTTGTACGTTGGTTCCGGCGAAGCCTGGTTGGAACATCGAACCTGCAGGGCCTACTGCTCCAAAAAATTGCGGTTGTTGCTGGGATTGCATCATATTGTTATTTGTGTAGGTCATGGTTAAGACCACCTCCATGGAGTATTTTTTCCAAGGTTGATCAGGACATGCATTCAAAATCGAAAAAAACATGCCGGAGTCTAAACGGCATGTTCCTTTAGATCAAATCGTGTGACTTGCCTCATTGTTCAGTGCTACCCGCACGTATAGCCAGCATGCCGATTCACTTATTGCGGTAGCGTTTATCTACAACCAGGAAGGATTGACCCATTATGAGCCAACAGCCTGGGGTCAATCGCGTCAGCCAGTCGTTCATTGGGTGATGCGCCGTTCCCCTTCCTGACGGGCAAATCGCACCAAGGTCGTCTGTGAATCAGCTAGTGCTGTTCGACTCCCTTATCCGGCGGCATTCCCTTGCTTGCTTTGCAAGTGGGAGACATGCTGTGCGTAGTGGATCAAATTCGCTAACGATAATCGTCGAATCGATGGTTCATCGAATTTCTCCGGCTTTGCATTCGCTTCAAAGAGCCATAGCTTTCCTTCTTCTGTTAAGCCAAGGTCCATCGACATCTCAGCCAAATCCGTCCATTCTGCATTTAAAGACCGTGCGATGGCAAGCGCCGTATCGTGAATGTGTCTTTCCATTTGCTCGTGATTATTTTTATACAAGGCTTGCATAACGGTTGATAACGAGTGGATCGAGCCGCCGCGTGGCACATGAGTGGTGATGCTTTGTGAGCCAGACCTTCTGATGCCAATTCCTGTTACGCTCCACTCGCCCTCGCCATCTTTTTGTACGAGGACGCGCACATCAAAAGGTTTGCCGTTGTAATGGGCACGACGGATGCCTTGCTGCATAATGTACTTTTGCTGTTTGACATGAAGTCTAATATGCTTCCACACGTCATTCAAATTGGAAAAGCGGCGAGTAATGGCCTTTTGCTCCTTTAACCGTTGCAGGAACCACTTATCGTTTTTGAAATCAATGCGCATAATTCCCTGACCAGCTTTACCGCGCACAGGTTTCAAGTAGACAAAGCGATGTTTTGTGCAAAAGCTTCGAAAGTGAGCCAAGGTGTCCAGCTGTTTCGTCTCCGGTAAAAAAGCTTGCACTTCCAGGTGGGACTCAAGCATCGTAAACAGCTGTTGCTTGTCAAAAAAGCCGCGATTAAACAATGTGACATTTGGCATCTCATGAATACGGTTCAATGCTCTCCGGACTTCCGGTCGCCGTTCTGCTTTTCTCGTCGGAATTCGGTTGTAAACCACATGGGGGAAAGGTAGAATCACCTCTTGCCACGAGTTTAGACGATTGTTGTACAAATAGCCGCGCACCTTTTTCTTCTCCCAATTGATTCCTTGTGGAGTGAACACATATACGAGTGCACCCCATTGCTTTCCCGATTGAGTAATATCCTTGAAGTTCTCGCGATTTCCTAAAAATGTTGCCCCTTCACCAACGGTCAATATGCCAAATAATGGGCCAAGCTTCAGGGAGTCGCCCGCCATTTTCCAGTTAATGCGTGTACGAATACGGCTTGCTTGCACGCGGGGTAAACCAGCGTATATCCGTTTCGTATGAGAAAAGGGACCGAGACTGGCGACCAGTGGCTTTGGCGAGCGTTTAAAGACTAGCCGTGGTAACTGTACGAACCATCTACCGCTAGGGAGGATCGTCAGCCACCCGGAGCGCTGCTGAAGCATGGTGTTCCTCCTTCCTGAAAAACGGTACAGATCGCGTGCGACTAGAAATTGGCCAAGTAACAGCTATAATCGACGAGCAGCTTGCGGGATTCGTGATCAGCCTGCTTGAGTCGGGCGTGCTTGAATATGGAACGGCCGGGCTTGGAATTCGCTTCGAACATCCAGACATGGCCTTGCGTATCAATTCCCATGTCCAGCCCCAATTCTCCTAGATCAATTCCTTTTGCCAGTTCAATCGCGGTAGCGAGTCGGATCGACGCGTCGGAAACGCGCTGGGTCATGAGGGCTTTTTGTCTGCCAAACAGATGCTGCAACAGGTCATCGCCGGGAATGACAGTACCACCTGTGCGTACGTGGGTAGTTACGCTGCCAGAACCGGCAACCTTGGCAGCCGTGCAAGAGACGACCCACTCGTTTTGCTGATTTTTATGCAAGTGAACACGGAAATCAAACGGACGTCCATGGAATGTCATGAGCGAAATGCCCTGTTGTGCCAGATACGCACTGACGCGACGACTGCGGAAGACATGCTGATAAAGGCTGGACAGCTTGGAGAATTGTCTTTTTACATTGCCGCTGCTTGTATGATAGGAGGCAGTAAAGCCACCGCCTGCCTGGCGAACAACTTTGACAATACCGTACCCGAGACTTCCATTTTTGGGCTTCAAATAAACGATAGGGTATTTACGCAGCAAGTTTCGAACCGTTGTAAGAGAAGGAGAGGTGTAAGTCTCCGGGATATGCTCATTCACTTCTGGATTCGGGTACAGCAGCTGGTGCACGCCCCATTTGTTAAAAAAGCCCTGATTGAACATCGGTAAATTGGGGTAACTGGCGAGTCGATACTTGAATTCCTGAACGGCTTCATGTTTTTCTGCTGAACGAGAGGGAATACGATCATAGACGACATCGGGCATGGCGGTAACGTGTTTTTTCCAAAAGTAGCCGCCAGACTTACTTCTGCGCAAAAACCACGCTTTGACCGTATTGGACTCCCAGTCCACATCGGTTGGGGAAAATATATAGTAGAAGACGCCTTTCCCTTCTTGCGCTTGTAACAGATTGTAAAAAAACGAGGTGCGTGAGCCGATTGGCTGCTTGGGATCGCGTCTGATGCCAGTTGTAACGATCCCGATGGAAGGACCGATCCGGAGTGCGGAGCCCTCTAGTTTGAGCTGGATCAAGCCAGGATGAGGAATGCCCAGCTCCGTTTGCAAGAGCGTCGTCACTTTCATGACGTTCGCATCCGGATTGCGTTTATCTTGTAAGACAGTTGCGACTACTTCCTTTTTACCCAGTAAGACTTTAATTTTTTGGCGTTGCCGTAGCTGGAGCTGTTGGAAGAGAGTAGCTGGCAGGATAATCCCACTGATACGGGGGTTGGAAAGGAAGCGAAGCCGCATTCTGAACGTTTCCATGCTTTAACCTCCTACACGCTCTTTCATGAGATAGTGGGCGTAGCGAACAGGCTGAGTAATCGAATGCAGTTGTGCAGTTGGGTCGTCAATCATGCGAAAAACGTTTCGCCCTGGTCTGCTGTTTACCTCGATGATCCAAACATTACCTGCGGTGTCGATGCCAATATCGATTCCCAGCTCAACGAGTCTGCCGTGTGACTCTTCCAAAAAACGGGGAAGTTCTTCCGCCACTCGGTTGATTGTTTGCTCGATGCGTGCCGCTTTTGCGGATGTGAAGTGAAGGGGCAGGAAAGAGGCCAGAGGTGTAGCTTTCCCTCCTCCGTGCAAATTGGAGGTGATACTGCGTTTGTCTCCCAGGCGCACAGCTTTGCCAGTTGTCCCCCATTTACCTAGCCCGTTTTTTTGAACCAGAACACGGACATCGAATGGGGTACCATCCGGGGTATGCAACTCCAAATAGGGCTGTACCAGGAACTTGCGGCCGGCAGTAAAGACAGAGACAAAACTTTTTAATCCAGCAGTGTCACGAATTCGCCTGGTGAAAGGTTTATTTTCTCGATTTCGTCCAGAAGCTTCATAGCCTGTGCGCATTTCTTTGATTCTCACGACGCCAATACCGTGAGTTCCCGCCATCGGCTTAATGATGGCTGCCCCGTATTTTTCCAAGGTGGCATGGAGCACAGGGTATGAGAATATTTCAGTAGGTGGTAGCAGCGGGGCGAGGAGAGGAGACTTCGCGAGCATCTGGTGTACCTGCCATTTTCCAGACAGACCATGCCCCAAAAACGTAATGTTGCGATCGTTTTGCAACTTTTCCACAAATGGTTTATAGTGGCGATAAGATGGGCCTACAAAGCAACGATCATAAATAAAGGCGGGGATTGGGAAATCTTTCTCGTGCCAGGATCCATTGCGATATTCGAAGCCTTTTACGATACGGCTGGAAAAGTTAACCTTACGTGGTGAAAAAACGAAGACGCGAATGCCGTGCTTGCGTCCATAGAGCGTAAGCTTTTTATAGTACCCTTTGTCTACAAAGTGGGAGCCTTGGCACCGGGCCATGATACCAAGACTTCTCGCGGTTGCTGTCATGTAAGTCACCTTCGCCTGTTTTTGTTGCGCTTCGGCCTTCTTTTTATCGTCTTTTTTGGCTGAATGGTCCGGGGAAAACCGCTTAGAAAGGCGGAATAATCCAGCATGCGAATGACAGAAGGGCGTGCACGCCGAGGCAGCTCTTCGGCACCCTCAGGCAATGGAACTGTTTTGGCTGACTTGGATGGCTTGCTGTTGACCTCCAATAGCCACACCTGTCCATGGACATCGACTCCCAGATCAATTCCGAATTCTGCGTACTGCCCAGGCAGTGATTCTTCTAAAAGGATCGCGAGCTTAAGTGCTACTGCGTTTAACGTTTGGGGCGATGGTCGAATCGCGCTCACCCGTGGACCACAAACTCGCAGCGCTTGAAGGGGAGTCATCATCTGCCCGCCTCTGGATATATTGGAAACAATGCGATTTAATCCCAGGCGAGCGACCATGGAAGTGACGGACCATTCGCCTTTTCGGTCTTTTTGTACTAATACACGAAAATCTGTCGGTCGTCCTTGGATGCCGATTAACGGTAACCCTTGCTGCAGCAAATAGGATGTGCCCTTTGTCCTTTTTTGCAAATACTGATGTAAGCCCTGAATGCTAGCAAATGATTTGCGCAATCCTCCGGGGAACGCGAGCTGGTATCCCACGGGCGAACTTCGAACTCGAATGATCCCGCGCCCCATGCTGCCGTTAGCTGGTTTTGCATAAATAGTGCGATAGGTAGATAGCATTTGCCGCAGGTCTTCCTGATTCAGATAGCGAACCATGCTGGGAAGATGTTCGGAGGCTGTCGGTTGATTCTCGAGAGCGGCGTGTACATGCCACTTATTCAAAAAACGCTCGTTAAAAAAGGGAATGGAAGCGTCCTTGCAGCGTTGAACCCAGTTGGCCATCTGTTCACTTCGTTCGCGTTGGCGGGATACGAGCCGGTTGTAAATGCATTGTGGAAGCGGAAGTACAGTTTGTCTCCAGACGCCGCCTTTTCGAACGAGGCCGCGTACGATTCCTGCATCCCAGTTGACATCCTGAAGCCGAAATACGCAAAGGATTCCTCCGCGTTTACGGGTGATATCGGACATCTCCTGAAAGAAAGAGTTTAGATGTCCAAACGGTGCCGAGAGCGCTGCATTATAGCTTGAAACAAGAACACCTACATACGGCCCGAAAACGATTGTTTTCTGACTCGCATCATAACGGACTAAGAGTGGAACGCCCCTGGGCAGATAAAGTGATTGAGCTAAAGATGGTCGAATGAAGGTTTTACCCGAGGTTTTGCCTCCCCGTTCCCAACCGCCTACGCGTGTGGAAACGGTTTTGCTCCCAAATTGGACCGCAATGGTGGACGGTGTTGAAAGATTCCATTTGCGCAAGTGCGCCTGGGGCAGGTAAAGGTCTACTTCCGATATTATCTCGTTTTCGACAACGATTGTTGGAATGTAGGACATGAGTATCCCCTTCCCATCAGGCAAAGTTAGTCTATGGTATGAGCATCCAAAACGTTTGGTGCCATGTAGAGAAGAGAGGTTGTTAGTATTTATGAACACTTGGATATTATTAGTGAACATTGCAGTAGGCTCTGTCATCGGTGGCGTGACGAATGAGTTAGCCATCCGAATGCTGTTTAAACCAGTAAAACCGTGGTATATAGGCAGATGGAAAGTGCCTTTTACTCCGGGATTAATCCCAAGAAGACGGGACGATATCGCAATACAAATGGGCAGACTTGTCGAAGAACATTTGCTGACGACAGAGGGGGTCAAGCGTGCGCTGAACCAAAGTGGTTTGGAGAGCACACTGACGGGATGGATGAACACCTTCGCTCGCGACTGGATGACAGATGAGCGTACACTACGTCAAGCATTGCTCACGGTGATGCCACAGTTATTTAAGGAAGACGGAACGTGGAGTGAGGGTGTTCGTGCGCCTATCGAGGCGAAATGGGGCGCCTTTGTCGAACAGGTTCTGACACAATATGAGGAGAAAAAACTGCGAGAGTTGGTTACGGACAACGGACGCGAGCGTCTGGATGCTGCACTTGGCAGTGTGAGCGAACTACTCTTGAAACGTTTCCGTGAATATTTGCATTCCCCGGAAGGCCAGCAAACCTTGCAAAACATGGTTCGCGGATTGCTCGGTGGAGGCGGAGGCATGTTTGGTGGCTTGGTCGGGATGTTTCTTGGGGATGACAAGATTTTGGGCAAGATTCTCCCGTATCTCGATGAGCTTTTGCAAAGCAGAGAGCTTTCGGAACGCGTCCACTACTTTTTGCATAAGGAAGCGGACAAGCTCTTGGACAAAAATGTGGGAGAAGTGGTTGCCTGGATTGGACGAGATCAAGTGGACGACTGGGCGCGGACGCTTTTTGCCAAGCTGGAGGAGCAAAGCTTGCGCATCGTGGATGAGCCTTTGTCTCGTTTGACAGCGCCTATTTCTGAGACGGTGACAACGGAACTCGTTCCCCGTTTGGCCAAATGGATGGTGGATACGCTGCAACAAAACATAGAGAGAATATTTTCGCGCCTAGCCATCCGGGATATTGTTACCCGGCAAGTAGAGGGTTTCCCGATTGAAAGAATTGAGGAGATGGTCGTCGGGATCTCAGGCAAGGAATTCCGCATGATTACCGTGCTCGGATTTATCCTTGGCGGGATTATTGGGCTTGTCCAAGGTATATTGGCAAATTTACTCAGTTAAACAAAACTGAAAAGAAACTGTAACTGTGTTGTAATAATCCTGTAATATTCCTTGGGTATGATAAAAGCACGATGAAAACCCCCTTAATGATATACTTTCTGGTCGGTAGCTTTCGAAAAAGCTACCCTTTTTTTTTGCCCCGCCTTCGGGTATATTGGTCGAAGGAGCGCACGTACATAGAACGGGTGGGAGAAAAGGAAGGGGGAATAGCAATATGGCAACGAAGCATGAACAAATCTTGCAACATATTGATCGCCTTCCGATCGGTTCGAAGATTTCCGTGCGGCAGATCGCGAAAGACCTGGATGTGAGTGAAGGGACTGCATACCGCGCGATCAAGGAAGCGGAAACGCAAGGATACGTCAGCACGATTGAGCGTGTCGGTACGGTGAGAATCGAGAAGAAGCAAAAGGAAAATATTGAACGTTTGACCTTTGCGGAGGTTGTGAACATCGTCGATGGTCATGTGCAAGCTGGACGTGAAGGCTTACACAAGACCTTGAATAAATTTGTAATAGGGGCCATGCAGCTCGAAGCCATGATGCGCTATATCGATGCCGGGAGTCTCTTGATTGTCGGTAACCGCTATCAGGCGCATAAAATCGCTTTGCAGCAAGGGGCTGCTGTATTAATTACCGGGGGATTCGATACAAGCGAGGAAATCAAGCAGCTGGCTGACCGCTTAGCGCTGCCAATCATCTCCTCCAGCTACGACTCCTTTACGGTAGCTTCGATGATTAACCGTGCCATTTACGATCGCCTGATCAAAAAAGAAATCGTAATGGTAGAGGATATTTTGAAGCCGCTTGCAGAAACGCCTGTCTTATTGACATCAGATTCTGTTGCCAAGTGGCACCAGTATACGGAGTTATATCAGGACACGAGATTCCCCGTTGTTGATGAGCAGATGCGACTGATCGGGATTGTTACCTCCAAAGACATCATCGGCCATGAAGAGACTGCAATGATCGACAAGGTCATGACGAAGAACCCGATCACGACCTCGCCGCGGGTATCCGTAGCTTCATCTGCGCACACCATGGTGTGGGAAGGAATCGAGCTATTGCCTGTCGTAGACAATCATCGCAAGCTCGTAGGGGTCTTGAGCCGCAACGACGTGTTAAAAGCGCTGCAATTTACCGCGAAGCAACCACAGATGAGTGAAACATTCCCGAATCTGATCATGTCGCATTTCCGTGAGGAGCGTCAGGCAGATGAGATGGTCTATCTGGGGGATGTGAGCCCTCAAATGACCAACCATCTCGGTACGATTGCCAGCGGAATCATGACGACGGTCATGGTCGAGGCTGCTTGTAACCTGCTGCGCCACCATCGTCGAGGTGACATGGTACCGGAAAATATCACCGTCTATTTCCTAAAGCCAGTCCAGATGGAAAGTCATATCGAAGTAAAGCCGCGACTTTTAGATATCAGCCGACGCTTCGGAAAAGTCGAAGTATCCGTATTCCACGGCGAACAGCTCGTGGGGCAGGCCATGATTACTGCGCAAATTATTGAGCGTTAAAAGAAAGGAACAGTCTTTTATGGACTGTTCCTTTCTTTTAGTCGGTAAGCAATTATAAACCGTCATTCATTTTCTGCGGTTGAGTTGGGGCAAGAGGCGCGCCTTCTTTTTTCCATGCGCAGAAAAGGGATGTGAATGAAGATTTTAGCCAGCATGCCTACGCCCAAAACAAATACTGCATAAACCAATTCAATTGAGTCGAATAGCGCTCCGTATAGTTGAAAACCGATCAGCCTGCCCACAGCAAACAGCATGACCATGACGGAAATAAACCGTCCCAGCATATGTGATTCGATGGTTTGCTGATAGAAGGTACGGAAAAATACACCGTAGATATTGAACATGGAAAACAGAAAATAGCTTACCAATGAATAAAATAGGACTACGGCAAACGGAGAGGTTTGCAAGAGCTCTAAAAAAGAATTACTGCCCAAGAGCAGTAGGGGAAAGACCGCTGCAACGATCCCGATCAGACCGATACCAATACTATGGGAGACGGAAAAGCGTTTCTTTAAAAGGATCACCCCAATAATCGAGCAGACGGAGCCCATAGTTTGTGCACTTTCGACCAGTCCGAAATCGATGTCCGATCCACCAAATACCTGTTTGATCATGTACGGGAAGCCAATCATGACAAAAGGAAAGAGAAAGATATGGGTAAAAAGACCGTTCAGTACAAGTGAACTAATTCGAAGATCTGTGGTGAAAATCTGTAAACCTTCCTGTAGTTCCTTTATAATCGAAGAAGAACTGGATGCTCTTGGAATCGAAGGAAGCTTCATGAAATACGTGGATGCTGCTGAGCTCAAGGAAAGTACCGCGTTTAGTAAAAAGACGGCTCCAATTCCGCTCATAGTATACAGTAGTGTGCCAATGAGTGGAGCAAGGACACGAACGCTCTCCACGACAGTACTATCCAGAGCGATAGCGTCAGTCAATTCTGTTTTCTTCACCACATGCTGCAAGAGTGTAGTATACGCGGGAACTGCCAGTAGATTGCATACAGAAAAAAATAGAACGGCCACATAAATCATCGTTTCTTTGATGGGCTGAAACAGCGAGAAAAAGAACAGCGACAGCAGAAAAATACCGTAAATGAGATCGATGCTGCAAAGCAGCTTTCGCTTGTCCAGTCGATCAGCCCATACACCTGCAAATGGACCGAGCAGGATTTGCGGGATTACCCCCAGCGCCAGTATGGAAGCAAATTTTCCTGCTGATCCTGTGAGTGCCAGGATGTACAGGGCAAAGGCAACGCTCATGCAGATCGTTCCAAACTCGCTGGTAGAATGGCGAAACAAAAACAATGAGAAATTCGGGTTGGCAAACAAATGAAATTTCATAGCTGATCCCTCCAAGTGCTCTAGGCAAAACACATAGGTTGATTGTAGAGGGATCAGGAAAAAAAGCCCGGCAAATTTTGCTGTTAGGATGAGCAATTATTGACATCGGAAGGTGGGGATGAGAATGATGAGCCAGATTACCAAGCCGTTATCCTTGAAGATTGTGAACAGCGCTATTACCATCTATCAGATAGAGGCAGGCGGTTCTGATGAGCTACATCAGCATGATAGTTGTTTTCAAATCAGCATGTTGCTTCAGGGCAATCCGCTGGTCCAATGTGAACAGCAATTTCGCAAGTTGGCAGGACGTCAGCGTCTGGTTGCATCCCCTGGGTGTCAGCACCGTCATTTTTCTGAAGCTGAGGCTATGCGGTTGATGCTCTTCTTTCTCAGCCCAAGCCTTCTGGAGAGCGTCTATGCTGACAAAATGGAAGCTGTTAGTGGACCGATTGAATTTGTCCCATGGTCGGAGGATGAAACGGATGATTTTCAAAGAATCGCGGAAACAGTCTGTACACAAATGATTACACAGCAGATGGAAAAGCTTGCGCTTGAACAGCTAGAATGGGAGTTGGCCAGCCTGCTGTTAACCGTGCAGGAAGGATCACACACGCAAAAATGGCGGGGCAAGCATCTAGCCGCTTATCCCGCCATCCCTGTATCGATTCATCCTGTCCTGAAAAGGGTGACTGATTTGATCCAGGATGATATAACCGTAGATTGTTCACTGGATACACTGGCGGGGGTTGCGGGTATCAGCAAATTTCATCTGATTCGTCTATTCCGTGAGCAGATTGGTCGCACCCCTGCGCAATATGTGACAGATCAGCGTGTAACCCGGGCGGCCTGGTTGCTCCGACACAGTAAGCTCGCCGTTACGGCCATCGCCTTTGAAGCGGGCTTTGGCAGTGTAAGCACATTTGAGAGGGCATTTAGAAAAAAATATAGCGTAAGTCCGCTCCATTACCGCAATAGCATGTAAGTGCGTACGAATATCGAGAAGTTGAGTTTGCGATGAGACTTATGAATGGGGCCAACCAGCACTGGGATGACTAATTTGGACGCGGTTTCCTTTTTTCATGGAGCTTTGTCACCCATGAATTGACAGGGTAAGGAATGTAACTTATCATCTAATTAGGATATCATCTAATTAGAATGAGTAAACGAAGAAAGGAGTGTCCCACTTGCAACTAGATCAACTCGTCACCTTTTACAAGGCACTCGGAGACCCCACGCGCGTGCGTATTCTCGCGATTTTGGCAAATGGTCCACTGCATGGACAGGCGTTGGCAGGCAAGCTCGGCGTGACACCTCCGACCATCACACATCATATGGCAAAGCTTCGAGATGCAGGGGTCGTTTACGAGCGTCGTGATAAAAACACCATCTATTTCTATTTGCATGATGCAAATGTAAAACGACAGTCGCAGGCAATCGTGAATGTCATGGAAAAAGCAAGGGATACGTCAGTAGAGGAGTTATTTGCAGAAGACACCTTACATGTTCAGAGGAGGCACCAGATGGCAGCCGAAAAAATGCAGGTTATTCGCAGCTTCATTACTCCAGATGGCAAGCTGAAACAAATCCCGTCCCAGCGTAAGAAAAAGCTGATCGTCTTTGAATACATGGTGCGCGGTTTAGAAAAAGGGCGCAAGTACAAAGAACCGGAGATCAACGAGTATATCCGTCAGTTCCATGAGGATTACGCTACGATTCGCCGGGAATTCATTATGAATCATTATATGTATCGAGAAGAGGGGATCTACGAGCTGAACCCAGAGGAAATGTGGGCAAAAGCCGAGGAACTGTAATAATGGGGATTTTTTCCTGCCGACTTGAACAGAAAAAAGGACAACCTTCGGCACTGCCGCTCAGGTTGTCGAAGCAATAGAATGTCACACAAATTTATTATAGCGAGAGATCTATCAGGTTTGTATGATAAACAGTTGGGAATAGAGGAAAAGTATTTCCAGTGATGTTTCTCCCCAAATGAAAAAGGCATGCGGAACGTAAAGCTGTTCCCATGCCTTTTTTTATATCCCTTTTTTCAATTCCGCCTGCCAAGCTGTACGATAACGGAAATAATTGCGAGTTCCTAAAAATAAATTCATAGCCCCTACAATCAGCATGATCAACGCAACGACAATGCGGAGCGTATCGAGAGAATCAAAAGTAAACTGATGGATGCCGAACAAAGAGACGAGTATCCCCAATGACACATTCATTTTCCCTAGCAACATACGCGATTCAAGTGGATGGATGCCTCGTCTGCGCGCATGGATACTATAGTAGACACTGGCTACTAGGGAGGCGAGAACACCGGTCATGTAAAAGGCAGACCACATAGATGGATTCATCCTTTCTAGCCATTCTGGTATTACCCATCCTACCAAAATCAGGGGATAATGGTCAAATACAAGCGGGAACATTTGTTCTTATCATCCGTATGCGCTATACTTCCGGTATAATATAAGGGAGCAAGATTCAATCGTGAAAAGTGAGAGGGGTAATACCATGACCTCCTTTGTCCATTTGCATGTTCATACGGAGTACAGTCTGCTGGATGGAGCAGCACGTATCGATGCGCTAGTGAAGCGAGCCCACGAATTAGGCATGCATGCACTGGCGATGACAGACCATGCCAATCTGTACGGGGCGATCCCGTTTTATAAAGCTTGTCTGGAAGCAGGTATCCAACCGATTATCGGGATGGAACTATACGTAATAGAAGGAAATCTGCAAGATCGCGTGCGAAATGCACCGCCGCCTAGTCATCTGATCGTTCTCGCTGAAAACGAAACGGGCTACCGGAATCTCCTAAAGCTGGCGACAATTGCGAATACAGACGGCAACTACATTCTTCCGCGACTCAACAAAGAGGTGTTGGCAAAGCATACAGACGGCCTCCTGGCACTGAGCGGCTGCCAGCAAGGGGAAGTAGCCAAGCTGTTACTGGCTGGAGAAGCGGACGCTGCGAAAGAGGCAGCCCTCGCGTATCAGCGAATGTTTGGTGAGCAGCATTTTTACTTGGAGCTGGCTGATCACGGACTGGAAGTGGAGCGCAGGCTGAATACTCGTCTCGTGAAACTAAGCCAGGAGACGGGGATTCCGCTGATTGCGACGAACAACGTTCACTACATCCACAGGGAGGATCACCAGCAGCATGATATCTTGCTGGCGATCAAAGAAGGCAAGACGATTGGCGAAGAAAACCGTTTTCGCTACGAGACGGATCAATACTATTTGAAAAGTGCCGAAGAAATGGCGGGGCTCTTTGCCTTTGCTCCCCAGGCGTTAGCGAATACGGTAGCTGTTGCAGACAGGTGCAAGCTGGACCTTACCTTTGGCACGCATATTTTGCCGGAATTTCCCTTGGCAGAGGGACAAGATTCGACGCAGTATTTGCGTGAGCTGTGTGAAAAGGGCTGCCTGGAGCGATACGGCGAGATTACGCCAGAGGCACAAGCGCGTCTGGATCACGAGCTGGCAATCATTACTGGAACGGGCTTCACCGATTACTTCCTGATTGTTTGGGATTTCATGCGGTACGCTCACGAAAACGGGATACCGACTGGACCTGGACGCGGATCTGCGGCAGGTAGCCTCGTCGCGTATGTTTTGAAAATCACGAATGTCGATCCACTTCGCTTTCAGTTGCTCTTTGAACGCTTTCTCAACCCGGAGCGGGTGACGATGCCCGATATTGATATTGATTTTTCCGTAGAGCGCCGTGACGAAGTCATTCATTATGTAGCGAGTAAGTACGGGCATGAGCGTGTCGCCCAGATCATTACCTTTGGAACGATGGCAGCTCGTGCAGCAGTGCGTGACGTTGGACGGGCGTTAGGCTTGTCTTTGGGTATCGTGGATCGCGTGGCCAAAATGATTCCGCAATCGCCAGGCATGACGATTGAACGAGCTATGCAGATCAACCCGGATATCGGCAAGTTGTGCACGGAAAACAAACAGGCAGCGCAACTGATCGAAACAGCAAGGGGCGTAGAAGGCTTGCCGCGCCACGCCTCTACGCATGCGGCTGGTGTCGTCATTTCGCGTGAACCGCTGACGAATTACGTTCCATTACAGACGGGTAATGAAGGCTTAGCGCTTACTCAATATCCGATGGAAATTCTCGAAGAAGTCGGTCTGTTGAAGATGGACTTCCTCGGCTTGCGCAATTTGACCATTATTCAGGAGACGTTGCGTCATTTGCAGGAGCAGGGAATAACGCTTGAACTGGATAAGCTCCCGACAGAAGATGAGAAAACGTTTCGCATGCTCTCCCGTGGGGAGACAACCGGTATTTTCCAACTGGAATCTTCGGGGATGCGCAATGTACTACGAGATTTAAAGCCGAGCAGCCTTGATGACATCATTGCGGTTCTGGCATTGTATCGCCCGGGGCCGATGGAGATCATTCCGCAGTACATCGCCGCCAAATACGGGACTAGCAAAGTACAGTACGCCCATCCTGTTCTCGAGCCGATTTTGCGGGAGACGCACGGTTTTATGATTTATCAGGAGCAAATCATGCAGATTTCCTCAACACTGGCAGGCTTCAGCCTTGGTGAGGCAGATATTTTGCGCCGAGCGGTCGGGAAAAAGAAGCGGGAGCTATTGGCGGAGCAGCGGGAGAAGTTCGTGGCTGGTTGTGTCCGGCAAGGGTACGGAGAAGAGCTGGGTAATCAAGTCTACGATTTGATCGTACGCTTTGCCGATTACGGCTTCAACAAAGCCCACTCGGTTGCTTATGCGGTCATTGCCTATCAGATGGCTTATTTGAAAGCAACTTATCCGCTTGCGTTCATGGCAGCGCTGCTCTCCTTGTCCATTGGCAGTCAAACGAGAATTGCCGAGTACACGGAAGAAGCGCGGCGGCTGCAGCTTACCGTGCTCGGGCCTGACGTGAATAAGAGCCTGGCCTACTTTACAGTGGAGCAGGATGCGATTCGCTTCGGTCTTGCCGCAGTGAAAAATGTGGGCTACGGTGCCATTGAATCGATCGTGAAAGAGCGCAAAGGCAGACCGTATCGTGACGTCTTTGATTTTTGTGCCCGCGTGGATGCGCGGTTAGTCAATCGCAGAGTAGTAGAGTCGCTCACTTTATGCGGCGCGCTGGACTCGTTACCAGGACATCGCAGTCAGCTTTTGCTATTGCTGGATGAAGCGGTAGGGAAGGCAAACAGCAAGAGAATCGAGCGAGACGCCAACCAGCTCAATCTATTTGCGGGAGAAGAAGATGCGGCACCTTTGCGCGAACCGGCAGAATATCCCGAGATCCCGCCCCTCTCACATACACAGCAATTAAAAGAGGAGCGGGATTTGATCGGGGTATACATCTCCGGTCATCCACTTGACCAATTTGCCCATGTCGCGAGTCGCCCGGAAGTAGCGGTTATCTCTTCATTGGGGGATGTGCCGCACGACAAAACGGTAAAAGTATTCGGAATGATAACCGAAGCCAAACACATCCAAACGAAAAAAGGGGACCCGATGGCATTTATTACACTAGAGGACAAAACAGCACCAGTAGAGCTGGTCGTCTTCCCCCAGGTGTATGCGAAGTATGCGCCACTGCTCGAGCGCGAACAAATCGTCGTGGCAGAAGCCCGAGTCGATCATCAGGACGACATGGTCAAGCTCATGGCTTCTCGTTTCTGGGATGCGCAAGCGCTGCCACAGCCGAAGTCCGAGACCGTATTATTTGTCAAAATATCGGCAGAGCAAGAGCACGATTCGACGCTGCAAAAACTTTCACGCTTGTTTGTCGAAAAAAAGGGAAAGATTCCCGTTATCCTCTTCTACGAAGGAAAAAGACAGACAATTCGCCTGCCAGAAGCAAATTGGGTAGATGTAGATGAGTCATTTTTGGAGCAAGCGCGAGAAATTGTGGGGCCTGACAGCGTAATTCGGAAAGAAATGCCTATAAATTGGGGAGGATGAGGAATGTCCTCCCTTTTTCGCCGTTTTCGGCAGGTTTACAGGAGAACAGATTTTTATTATATTGAGATCATAACTTAATGAGTGGTCAGACCACTTTGGATAACCCAGACGTTTTTGCTGCTTACAAGCAATCATAGAAACTATTATCGTGAAATGGAGTGGGATCGCATGTCCAACCTGAGAGAGGAAGCACTGGAGCTTCACAGAAAACATCAAGGAAAATTGGAGGCAGTGACCAAGGTACCCGTTCGCAATGCTTACGACCTGAGTCTTGCCTATTCTCCAGGGGTTGCTGAACCTTGCAAAGATATTTTTGATGACAAGTCCAAAGTGTACGATTACACGATGAAAGGCAATCTGGTTGCAGTAGTCAGCGACGGGACGGCTGTATTGGGTCTTGGAAATATCGGGCCAGAAGCAGCAATGCCGGTAATGGAAGGGAAAGCGGTTCTGTTCAAATCCTTCGCAGGCGTAGATGCATTCCCGATCTGCTTGAATACGACAGATGTAGATAAAATCGTAGAGACAGTAAAACTGCTCGAGCCAACTTTTGGTGGCGTGAACTTGGAAGATATCGCAGCTCCTGCATGCTTCGAAATCGAAGAGCGTCTGAAGCGCGAAACAAACATCCCGATTTTTCACGATGACCAACACGGTACAGCAATCGTTACAGCAGCAGGTCTGATCAATGCTCTGCGCGTGGTTGACAAAAAGCTGGAAGATATCCGCGTAGTAGCGAACGGTGCAGGTGCAGCTGGTATCGCGATCATGAAGCTTTTGATTTCCATGGGTGTGAAAGAAGTAATCATGGTTGATACAAAAGGAATCGTATACGAAGGCCGTCCATTCGGTATGAATCCAGTGAAGGAACAAATGGCAAAAATTACAAACCGCAGCATGCTGCAAGGTGAACTGGCTGATGCAATGAAGGGCGCTGACGTATTCGTCGGTGTATCCGTAGCTGGCGCTGTTACACAGGACATGGTTCGTTCGATGAACCGCGATCCGATCATTTTCGCTATGGCAAACCCAGTACCAGAAATCATGCCGCAAGAAGCAAAAGAAGCAGGTGCGGCAGTAATCGGTACAGGCCGTTCCGACTTCCCGAACCAAGTAAACAACGTACTGGCATTCCCGGGAATCTTCCGTGGCGCTTTGGATGTACGTGCAACGGAGATCAACGAAGAAATGAAGATGGCTGCTGTATATGCAATCGCAGACCTGATCACGCCAGAAGAGCTAAATGCGGATAAAGTGATCCCTTCTGCCTTCGATCCACGTGTAGCGCCAAACGTAGCTGCGGCAGTAGCAAAAGCAGCGATGGAAACGGGTGTTGCTCGCATTACAGTTGATCCGGAAGAAGTAAAACAAAAGACAACGAAATTGACAGCTATCTCTTACCAAGAAGCGTAAAATACTCTTTATCGAGGCACCGACGACACCCTCCGCGAAAAAACGTTAGATTTTTACAAACGTGGAGGGTGCTCCTCGTTGAAGGTATGAGTAAGGAGGATAATCGTGCTCGACTCTTCCCAAGATCGAAAGGTTTACGAAGGAATTCTCCTGCAACTTCACGAAATCATTCAGGAGCAAAACTTGCGGCCAGGGGACAAGCTGCCGTCTGAGCGAGAGCTGTCCGAGCAACTGGGAGCAGGACGTTCCTCAGTACGCGAGGCTCTTCGGGCTCTGGAACTGCTCGGACTCATTGAGACGCGCCGAGGGGAAGGTACCTTCCTCAAGCATTACCGGCACAATCGGCTGATCGATATTCTTGGCTTTTTTATCTTACGGGATACGAAAACCAAGAAGGACTTGATCGAAATGCGACGAATGCTAGAGCTGGATGCTGTCCGCCTAGCCTGTAGACGGGCGACTGACAAGCATTTTGATGAAATGGAACGCATCCTGGCCATTGCAGAGGAAAGAGTAGCAAGAGGCGAGGTACCTGCGGAGGAAGACTATCAGTTTCATCGTGTCATATGTCGCTCCAGCCGTAACTCGATTCTGCATCGCATCTGGACGCCTTTGGTTGAGTACAGCAACAGTATCCGTATTGAATCACTGTCGCGCCAAGGTAGAGCGAGTGCAGCAGTCGTAGAGCACCGACAGATTATGGAAGCCATTCGCGAAGGCGATGTGAACGTGGCATTAGAGAGAATGAAGCAGCATTTGGAGAACAGCAAGCTATAGTTTTCCCCCAATTTGCGAGGGGCGCTGGCGCTGTGATATGATGATGCAGACCTGTAATGGACGATTGAGGGGGAAGCCAGCATGTGGACGGTCATCTACATCGCTCCTAGCGCTAGAATTGCAGAACGGATACAGGAACGTTTGACAGATGAAGGGTTTTTGGTAAAGGTTCGCGAAGGTAAGGTCTCCAAGCAATACGAGATTCTCGTGCCGGAGAGCGAACTAAATGAAGTCCGGGATGTACTCGGCACGATCCTTCACTGATGAGAAAGGTGGGTGTACCTGTGCTTAAAGATCTTTTTGGGAAAAAGCGCAAATTCGCTACAGTTCCTTCAGAGACACTAGCACGTGTCCCTGCTTCCACCGATACTAGCAAGGAAGCGGGTACGAGAGAAAAGGAAGTCCCTGAGGGATTAATGAATAAATGCCCACATTGTGGGACGATTCACTACTCGAAGGATTTGGAGAAGAACTTGCGCGTCTGCAAAGGCTGTCAGTTCCACTACTCCATGTCCGCTCCAGAGCGTCTGCAAGCGCTTTTGGATGATGGGGTTCTGACAGAAGAGTTTGATGCCAATTTGATTACAGCCAATCCACTCGGTTTTCCTGGCTATTTGGAAAAACTGGAGAAAGATATGGCCAACACCAATATGAACGAGGCGATCATTACAGGAGAAGGTCTTCTGAGTGGAAACCGCATCGTGATTGGGGTCATGGATTCCCGTTTCCGTATGGCGAGTATGGGTTCGGTCGTCGGGGAAAAAATCACGCGCGCAATTGAGCAAGCGATCGAACGGCGTTTGCCTTTCATTCTGTTCAGTGCATCTGGTGGAGCACGTATGCAAGAAGGCGTATTGAGCCTGATGCAAATGGCGAAAACCAGCGCAGCGTTGTCTCGATTGGATCGCGAACGCTTGCTGTTTGTCTCAGTCATGACGAATCCTACATATGGTGGCGTATCAGCCAGCTTTTCTTCGTTGGGAGATTACAATATCGCAGAACCAGGAGCTATGATCGGTTTTGCTGGGCGTCGAGTCATTGAGCAAACGATCCGTCAGGAGTTGCCAAAAGACTTCCAAACAGCGGAATTCTTGTTAAAAAACGGGCAACTCGATATGGTGGTACACCGTAAGGATATGCGAAATACGCTGTCCAAACTGGTAGAGATGCACACGTCTCGGGAAGGAGTAGAAACATGGCAGGCGAGCTCTCCTTTGAAAAGCCATTAGTAGAATTACAAGATAAGATTAAGGAATTGCGCCGTTTTACTGAGGAAAAGGGAATTGACTTCTCTGACGAAATACAGCGTCTCGAACAAAAATCAAAAGAGCTTGCTGTGCAAATTTACGGCAATTTGACTCCATGGCAACGCGTACAGCTGGCTCGTCATCCGGAACGGCCAACGACTTTGGACTATATACAACTACTTTTTACCGATTTTATCGAGGTTCATGGAGACCGTTTGTTCGGAGATGACCATTCGATTGTGGGTGGAATTGCCAATCTGGATGGACGTCCGGTTACGGTCATCGGTCACCAAAAAGGGAAAGACACTAAAGACAACATCAAGCGTAATTTCGGGATGGCTCATCCGGAAGGCTACCGGAAGGCATTGCGCATTATGCAGCAGGCGGATAAATTCGGTCGCCCGATCATCTGCTTTATCAATACATCAGGTGCATATCCTGGAAAAGCGGCAGAAGAGCGCGGCCAGAGTGAAGCGATTGCCCGCAATCTGCGTGAAATGGCGACATTTGGCGTGCCGATTATTTGTATCGTTATCGGGGAAGGCGGAAGCGGCGGAGCCTTGGCGATCAGCGTAGGTAATCGAATCTATATGTTGGAGAATTCCTATTACTCCGTGATTGCACCGGAGAGCGCCGCCGCGATCCTCTGGAGAGATTCCAGCTTGGGGATGCGTGCAGCGGAGACGATGAAAATTACGGCGCCTGATTTGTTGGAACTAGGAGTCATTGATGGAATTATTGATGAACCATTCGGCGGAGCCCATCGTGATTTGATCGCGCAGGCAGGGATGGTCAAGGCGGTCATTACGGAACAACTAGAACAGTTGGGCCGTTTAACTCCAGATGAATTGATACAGGACCGTTACGAGAAGTTTAAACAGATCGGAGAATTCGCCTCCCTGTAAGAAACAGGGGGCGTTTTTTTCTTTTTTCTCCGAGGAAAATCTGCTACAATCGAAGTCGGACGAAAGAGTTATCAGAGCTTTCAAAAAGTATGGCACATATCTTTTCATTGTATAACAGATATGAGGAATTGAGTGATACAGCATGTTTCATACAAAGTATGGTACATACTGTTTCCGTTAAATGACATGCTAAAGACGACACGATTGGAGAGGTGGATTCCATGCAAAAGTTTGCAGTTCTCACTAGCGGTGGAGATTCTCCTGGAATGAATGCCGCAGTCCGGGCGGCTGTACGTCGTGCTCATTTTCACGAAGTACAAATGTTTGGGGTTTACCACGGATACGAAGGACTGATGAGGGGAGATATCAAGGAGATGTCTCTGGGCTCTGTTGGGGATATTATTCAACGGGGAGGAACCATTCTCTACTCCGCTCGTAGTGAAGCGTTCAAGACGGAAGCTGGACAGCAAAGAGCGGTGGAGCAATTACGTACTCATGGAATTGAGGGTCTGATTGTCATTGGGGGAGACGGGTCGTTTCGCGGGGCACAGAAGCTGACTGAAAAAGGCTTCCCGACCATTGGCGTACCGGGTACGATTGATAATGATATTCCATGCACCGATTTCACGATCGGGTTTGATACGGCATTGAATACCGTTGTGGATGCGATCGATAAAATCCGCGATACAGCCACCTCGCATGAACGCACGTATATTATTGAAGTAATGGGGCGAGATGCTGGTGATCTGGCATTGTGGGCAGGTCTTGCAGCTGGTGCCGAGTCCATTATTATCCCGGAAGCGTCGCAGGAGATGGACGACATTATTGATCGTCTGCATGCTGGACAACGCCGTGGCAAAAAGCATTCCATCATCATTGTGGCGGAAGGGGTAGGAACTGCCGCTTCGTACGCTGAAGCGATCACGAAAGAGACAGGCTGGGAGACTCGCGTGACGGTACTGGGTCATATTCAACGCGGAGGTTCTCCTACTGCGATGGACCGAATGCTGGCGAGCCGAATGGGTGCTGCAGCTGTCGATTTGTTGCTGGAAGGCAAGCAGGATCGAATGGTTGGGATTCAGAACAACCAGATCGTTGATGTTGATTTTCAAGAAGCATTGGCGAAAAAGCATCAATTGGATTTATCCATTTATCAATTGGCGCGCACGCTATCTATATAAAACTGACAGTTTTACGAGTGTCGAGGAGGCTTACATCCTATGTTAAGGAAAGCAAAAATTGTTTGTACCATTGGACCAGCAAGTGAATCAGTTGAAACACTGAAAAAATTGATCGAAGCAGGAATGAACGTAGCGCGTTTGAATTTCTCGCACGGTTCCCATGAGGAGCATGCGGCGCGAATTGTAAACATTCGTCAGGCATCAAAAGAAACCGGGAAACCTGTTGCAATCCTGCTGGATACAAAAGGTCCTGAAATTCGCACGGGTACGCTTGCAGTAGATGCAGTCGAGCTCGAAGAAGGAAAAACGCTGATTCTCACCACTGAGGAAGTAGCGGGTACCGCAGAGCGCGTCTCCATTACGTATCCGGAATTGCCTCGTGATGTAAAAATCGACGATACAATTTTGATCGACGACGGCTTGATCGGGTTGACTGTACAAGAAGTGCGTGACACCGAAATCATCTGCTTGATCAAAAACGGTGGAACACTGAAGAGCAAAAAAGGCGTCAATGTTCCTGGGGTTAAAATCAACTTGCCAGGTATCACAGAAAAGGATGCACAGGATATCGAATTCGGTATTGAACAAGGTGTCGATTTCATTGCGGCTTCCTTTGTCCGAAAAGCATCGGATATCTTGGAAATTCGCCAAATTCTGGAGCGCCATAACGTTCGTATCGATATTATCGCGAAAATCGAAAACCAGGAAGGCGTCGATAACGTAGACGAAATTCTGGTAGTAACAGATGGAATCATGGTTGCGCGTGGTGATTTGGGCGTAGAGATTCCGGCAGAAGAAGTACCTCTTGTTCAGAAGAAGCTGATCAAAAAATGTAACGAACTCGCGAAGCCAGTCATTACGGCGACACAAATGCTCGATTCCATGCAGCGCAACCCACGTCCAACACGTGCGGAAGCGAGTGACGTTGCGAACGCTATTTTCGATGGTACAGACGCAATCATGCTCTCAGGAGAGACGGCTGCCGGTAAATACCCGGTTGAGTCTGTCGAGACCATGGTGCGCATCGCTGTACGTGCAGAGCAAGAGCTGAATTATCGCGAGATCTTGTACGCACAAGCACAGCTCAAACAAGTGACGATTACGGATGCCATCAGCCAAGCTGTATCCAATGCAGCATTGGATCTGGACGCAGCAGCTATTATTACGGCGACCGAAAGCGGACACACAGCTCGCATGGTATCAAAGTTCCGTCCAAAAGCACCAATCGTGGCTGTAACGCCGCATGAAGCAATTATTCGCCGTCTTGCCCTCGTAAATGGCGTCTATCCGGTGAAGGGCGAAATGGCGAATACAACCGATGAAATGCTGGAGATGTCTGTCCAGGAAGCCCTTGATACAGGTTTTGTTCGTCATGGTGATCTCGTTGTGATCACAGCTGGCGTGCCTGTACGTGAAGTTGGAACAACGAACCTGATGAAAATCCACGTCATTGGCGATGTGGTAGCAAAAGGACAAGGAATCGGCCGAAAAGTTGTCACAAACAAGGTAATTATTGCTAGATCTGCTGAAGAGGCACTGGCAAAGGTAGAAGAAGGAGCCATCCTAGTAACCATCGGTACCGACTCCGATATGATTGAAGCGTTTGGCAAGGCTGGAGCGGTGATTTGCGAAGAGGGCGGACTTACCTCTCACGCAGCGATCGTAGGCCTGAATCTCGGCGTTCCAGTCATCGTAGGAGTGCAATTTGCTACGGATGTATTGAAGGACGGACAAATCGTAACCGTGGATTCTGAGCGTGGGCATATTTACTCAGGACATACCCGGATTCTGTAGGTAAAACTATTCATATGTAATGGAGAATGCTTCTGAAGGGTGACCAAGTGTCACCCTTTTTTGGCTTGGTGTAAAAAGGATTAGCCGCCGAACGACCTGATAGGTTTTACCAGATAACGGCGATTATTAGGTGGTGCAAAGCGAGTCGTAATCTGTTAAAATCGGTCGGTGGCTTTGTGTCAGGACGGATGAAATCCATACGTTCGGCATTTCCAAATCATGACAGAATGGGTGTTGTAGCGCTCGTTATCAGGAAAATGCTGAACATAAAACGGTCCTCCTGTACATCCAATGTTCGGGATTTTGTGTCAAGTGTTTTTTCAGTACAAACACAACATGTAGTATTGTCGAAAATTATTTCGCACAATATATAGGTAAAACTATTGAGTTTTGCAGATAAAGATAGTTAACTAGAGAGGAAAGATTCGAAGGAGGAACGATATGCTGGCGACCGAAACCGTATCCCGAACTCAATTTTTGCGGGATGAATTCTTAAATCAATATCCTGATTTTCCGATCCATATGAGTCCTCTGGGACAATTTGTTTACTACCGTACTTATTCACGCTTTGTACCGGAAAAAGGAAGACGGGAAACGTGGAAAGAAACTTGCCGCCGCTCGGTGGATTACAATATTAAGTTGGCTTATCAGCATTTGAACCAAATTGGAATGTACGCTGATTCTCGCGCAATGGAAAAAGAGGCAGAAGGTTTGTTTGACAACATGTTCAACCTTCGCCAGTTTTTATCTGGCCGTACCTTGTGGGTTGGCGGTGCAGATAATGGCGTAGCGGATTTGTATCCGTTGGCGAACTTCAACTGTTCCTTCCTGAACATCAAGTCCTGGGAGGACTTGGGCGATTTGTTCTACCTTCTCTTGGTAGGAACGGGCGTAGGTTTCAAATGCACGAAGGAAATGGCTGCTGGACTAGGCCCGATTCGCACGAATGTTTCCCTGCTTTCTTCTGAATACAGACCGCTGCCAAAGCATCAACGCCTGGAACGTTCTGAGCTGAATGTACTGGACAACGGCTTTGCCAAAATTTATGTGGGCGACAGTAAAGAAGGCTGGGTAGAATCCCTCCGTCTCTACCTGCAAATTTTGACAGATTCCACTTACGAGCACATTCATACCGTGAAAATCTCTTATAACAGCGTGCGTCCGAAAGGCGAGCGACTGAAGCGTTTTGGCGGTACGGCTAGTGGTCATGAGCCGCTTCGCGAAATGTTCGAAGGAATCGATAAAGTGTTGAAAAACCAAATCGACCAGCATTTGGCACCAGTAGAGAGTGATGAAAAAGGATACGGCAAAATCCGTCCGATACATATTCTCGATATCGGAAACCTCATTGGAGCAAACGTCGTAGTAGGTGGCGTGCGCCGTACAGCAGAAATTTTCCTGTTCGATCACGATGACTACGAGTGCATGCTGGCGAAATACGGCATCAACGGCTTCTGGACTGAGGATCAGCTGAACCATCACCGTCGTGTAGGTGAGCTGTTGGGTGAGCACAAGCCTGTATGGTTTGACAGTATCCAAAATGTAGGAGACGGACGCTCTGGCCTGGATCACCGCCGCATGTCCAACAACTCTATCGCCTTTACTAAACAACCGACTAAGTCATTCTTGAACCTCGTGTTCACCTTGATGCAATTGGAAGGCGAACCAGGCTTCATCAACCTTGAAGAAGCAAACCGTCGTCGTCCAAATGCAGAGGGCTTGAACCCTTGTGCAGAAATCCTGCTCGATTCTTATGGCGTCTGCAACCTGACGACAGTCAATCTGGTTGAATTCGTGAAGGATCGCGAGGATGGCTCCAAGTATCTGGATCTCGATGGCTTGCTGGAAGCACAACGCAAATCTGCTCGTGCCGGTCTGCGCATGACGCTGGTAACGTTGGAATTGCCGCATTGGGATACCGTTCAGCAACGTGACCGTTTGCTCGGAACTTCCCTTACTGGTGTGAAGGATGCGCTGGCATCCCTTGGCTATACAGAAGAGCAAGAGCTCGAACTGCTGCGCCAGCTGGGCGATGCTGCTCGTGACGAGGCGAACCGTTATGCGTATGAGCTGCGTGTGAACTCTCCACTCTTGGTAACAACCGTGAAGCCGGAAGGTACGCTGTCTCAGGTAGCTGGTGGGGTCTCCAGTGGTCTGCACTGGTCCCATTCGCCGTACTACATCCGTCGCATTCGCATCAATGCTGAGGATCCATTGGCAAAAGCGGTACAAGCTCTCGGCTGGACAGTCAACCCAGAGGTAGGATCACCAGGCGAAACGTATGAAGAGCGCATGGCAAATGCACGCACACTCGTGATCGATTTCCCTGTAGCATCAGGAGCAGAAGAAACGAAGAACGAAGTAAGTGCAAAGCGCCAATTCGATACGTACTTCCGTTTCCAGAAAGAATATACGGAGCACAACTCTTCGAATACCATTACGGTTCGTAAGGAAGAGTGGGTAGAAGTAGAAGATATCGTTTATGATAACTGGGATAATTTCGTAGGTGTATCCTTCTTGCAATTGGATGGCGGAAACTACCAATTGGCGCCATATGAAGAGTGCACCAAAGAACAGTACGAGGCATTGAAGCAGTCCATGAAGCCATTTGATCCTGCGATTTTACAGCAGTATGAAACCGGTGGCGAGGCTGATCTGTCCACGGCTGAATCCTGCGAAGGCGGAGCTTGCCCGATTCGCTAAGCGATCTGAATGATATAAGATGGGGGTAGACTGTAAAAATCAGTCTGCCCCTGTTTTTTTATGTGTCCGTAGTGGAGAGAAGAATATTTCCAGTCTAGGCTCCAGGCTCCGTCCTGCTGAGGGTTAAGACTGTCCACTCCGAAGGGATTTGCGGGGAAACGCAAAAGTGGTAGCCGCTTCGTCGCGCGGGCACGGTTGCGTTTCTTTTGCCCGCAAATCCCTTCTCCGCTTGGTAGGACTCCACAAGTCGCTACGTCTGGAAATATTCTTCTCTGTCGTAACTGAGGACATTTCTTCATTCTTTTAAATCTTTAAAAGCCCGTTAAAAAACGGAAAGCTCGTAGAGGAAACAGGAGAAAAAAGCGAAGATCTTTGGTACACCGACCGAGACGTAATGCAAAAAGCGAAACACGCTCTTAAGCGTCCACCTCTGAAATACATCCTGAGTGGACCACTTTGGACGCGGTTTCGCTTTTTGCATGGAGGCGGGCAGTGAATCCCTCAGCGGGTGGGACAAGAATCTGAGCGTTTTCTCCTGTTTCCTCCCCACCACTACAGCCACGCATGTACTGTTCTTATATCAATAAGCCTTGAGTAAGGGGACTATGGTACAATCATCCTATAGAGAAAGGAGCGATCCAAAATGACTCCCATTATTCATTCCCATCGATTGCGCGTCCGCTATGGCGAAACCGATCAAATGGGTGTGGTCTACCATACGAATTATTTGAACTGGTTTGAAGTAGGAAGAACAGAATTGATTCGCCATGCGGGGATCACCTATCGTGAACTGGAGGAAAAAGGCGTGCTTCTGCCTGTCACCGATGCGAACATCTCTTACAAACAGCCCGCCCGCTATGACGATGAGGTAGAAATACGGACACGTGTAAAAGAGCTCAGTCCTGTCCGTCTCACTTTTGCTTACCAGATTGTTAGATTGCCTGACCAACAGTTGTTGGTGTCAGGAGAGACGATGCATGTATTTACCACCACAGCTTTGAGGCCGATTCGCTTGTCGCGAGCGGTGCCTGACATCTATGATTGGTTGGACTCTCAGTATAAAGGAGGGGAATAGGCATGTTCCGCTTTTTTGCCATTCTGTTTGTCGTTGCGTTTGGTTTAGAGCTTTGGGGGCTTATTACGATTGGTTCGTGGATCGGCGGCTGGAATACGGTTGTGCTGGTCATTCTCACGGGGATCTTGGGAGCTTGGCTTGCGAAGCAGCAAGGGATGCAAGTATTCCGGATGGTCCAACACCAGTTGGCGCGTGGGCAAATGCCTACGGATTCGCTTATGGATGGTGTCTTGATTTTGATTGGTGGTATTTTGCTCTTGTTGCCAGGATTCGTCACGGATGTGATTGGCCTGGTCTTCCTCATCCCGTACACACGGATGGTTATTCGTCATTTGTTGAAGCGTTGGCTGTGGAACCTCATCTCGTCTGGTCGTGTTCAATTGTTTTTCCGCCGCTAATACAGGATATTCCCTATAAAAAAGAACCGCTCCGAGCTGTATACAAGCTGCTCGCAAGCGGTTCTTTTTACATGAGGTCAGGTTTTGTTCCCACGGATGTAGCCCCATACATCTTCGAAGACGTTGGCTTTTACCAAAGCATTGATCATGACGAGTGAAACAGGTCCGATGATCAAGCCTAAGAATCCGAACAGCTGGAGGCCGGCAAACAGCGCGACCAGCGTGAGGAGAGGATCGAGACCGACGTTTTCCGCAACGACTTTTGGCTCGATAATTTGACGGAAAATCAAAACGACCCCGTACAAAATGGACAAGCCGATGACCATCGTGTAATTGCCTTTGAAAAACATGTAGATGATCCAAGGAACAAAGACAGTCCCTGTCCCAAGGTAAGGCAAGAGATCGACCAAGCCCGTGATCAAGCCAATCGTAATCGCGTACTCGACACGCATGATCAACAGACCAATAATTACGATGGCAGCGGTTAAGGAGATGAGGGTCAACTGCGCCTTGACAAACCCGAACAAGGCATTTCGCAAATCGATGAAAATTTGGTCGAGACGGCTGTTTACCCCTGTTGGCAAAAGACGGCGAGCCCGAACTTCCCAAAGAGCAAAATCTTTGGAGATAAAGAAGGCGCCCATGATGGAAATGACGGAAACCGTTGCCATATTTGGGAGTGAGACAAGCAGGTTTTTCAATCCATCCAAGAATTTGACGATCAAGTTCTGTCCGACATTCGTGATGGTCGAGATCGCACTGCCTACCGTACTGGAAAGCTTATCTTTATAACTTGGATCGAGCTGTTCGTAAAACCACTGAAGCTGATTGTAAATGCCCATCAAGAAGTCTTGAGAAATCGTATTTTGCAAATGATGGGCCAGCTCTTGTGCCACGACTGGCAAGCGCTTGGCCAACTCTCCAATTTCCACGACCGTTTCCGTGATGATCAGTGTGACCACTCCGCCAGCGAACAGTATCAAAACCATGAGCGCAATAATGACGGAAAGCCAGCGTGGAATCCTGAACTTTCTGGTCATAAACGTAACGGGCTTGTTGATGATGAGCGCAATGACTAAAGCGATAATAAATGGGTACAGTAAGGGTGTTGCGTGTTGGATTACCCAAATCCCTACATAGACAAGCAGGCAAACCCATAACAATCGAATGATTTGAAAGAAACGCTCTACCCAGTTTTCCTGATTCAAACGATTTCTCCTTTCCACCGCGAAGGTGCGAACAAAATACTGATGTTTCTATTATGCAGCATGCCTGATAGGTGGAGCAAGAATCGCGAAAAAACAAAACTCCGTTTCACCCTTCGAAACATTTTTTCGCTAACCTTATTCACAAAATCGCAATAATCTTTTATAATTGGGTCGTCTTAGTGGATTCTTTTCTCTCGCCCCTCCCCTTACACAAGCGTCATTTTCATGTACGACCTTGTGAGGATTTGCGTGGATACATTCCCTGTCAAGAGTGGTGGATGAAAGAAACCGCTGCTTATAATTTCATAGATAGGATGTTCAAAAAGTCGTTTATTTTTGAACTTGATCATGTCGTTTATCAGTCATGGCGGACAAGCGAAGACTAGATAAGCACTACTACTTGAGTGGAAAAGGAGAGGGAGTTCTATGACAACTACTCGTGGACTTGAAGGCGTTGTTGCCGCTCAATCATCCATCTGTTCGATCGTCGATGGGGTTCTTTGCTATGGCGGGATCAACATCGATGAGCTGGCAGAACATGCAACTTTTGAAGAGGTTATCTATTTGCTCTGGCATGGAGCGTTACCGAAGCGTGATCAGCTGGACGCTTTGAAAAAACAATTGGGTGAAAATGCAGCAGTGGCTCAAGAAGTGCTGGAAAGCATTCGCCACTATCCAAAAGGCGTGCACCCAATGGCGGCGTTGCGCACAGCTGTCTCTTCGTTAGCGCTCTACGACACAGAAGCGCAAGAGATGTCTCCAGAAGCCAACTACCGGAAATCGATCCGTCTGATGGCACAAACTCCTACCTTGATCGCTGCTTACGAGCGTATGCGTAAAGGTTTGGAGCCAGTAGCTCCACGTGCAGATTTCACGATTGCACAAAACTTCCTCTACATGCTCACAGGCCAAGAGCCAACAGAAACGGCTGTAAAAGCATTTAACGTTGCTCTGGTTCTGCATGCTGACCATGAGTTTAATGCATCTACATTCTCTGCTCGTGTAACTGTTGCAACTTTGACTGACATTTATTCCGGTATCGTGTCTGCAATCGGTACGCTCAAAGGTCCTCTGCATGGTGGCGCTAATGAAGCAGTAGCGAAAATGCTGAACGAAATCGGCGGCATGGCTAACGTAGAATCCTACATCCGCACCAAGCTGGATAACAAGGATAAAATCATGGGCTTCGGACACCGTGTATACAAAGACGGTGACCCACGTGCGAAATGGCTGAAAGAAATGTCCAAAGCACTGACCGCGCAAATCGGTCGCCCTGAGCTGTTTGAGATGTCTGTGAAGATCGATGAAATGATTTCCGGTGAAAAAGGATTGAAGCCAAACGTTGACTTCTACTCGGCATCTGTTTACATTTCACTCGGCCTCGAAACGGACCTGTTCACACCGATCTTTGCTATCAGCCGTATGTCCGGTTGGACGGCTCACATCATGGAACAGTACGAAAATAATCGCCTGATCCGTCCTCGCGCGGATTACACCGGTCCGGTCAACCAACACTACGTTCCAATTGACCGCCGCTAAGAACCCGCTATTTTCGAGCGTGGAGGGCAGGTGGTCAGCCAAGCTGATCGCTCCTGAGCGCAAGCTTGAGAACTACCACAAGTGAGTGGTAGTTCTCCTACGTCTGGAAATATTCATAATCACCAAATATATATAACACTGGAGGGATTTTTTGTGTTTAAAAACCTGACGCAACCAACTGTAGGCGAAAAAATTACTGTGGATAACGGTAAATTGGTAGTTCCAAACAATCCGATCATTCCTTTCATCGAGGGTGACGGTACTGGCCCTGATATCTGGAAAGCTTCCGTTCGCGCTCTGGATGCAGCTGTAGAAAAAGCTTACAAAGGCGAGAAGAAAATCGCTTGGTTTGAAGTATTCGCAGGTGAAAAATCCTTTAACCAATACAACGAGTGGTTGCCAGAAGATACGCTGACTGCTGTTCGTGAATACCTGATCGCAATCAAAGGTCCTTTGACTACACCAGTAGGTGGCGGTATTCGTTCCATCAACGTAGCACTGCGTCAAGAGCTGGATCTGTATGCATGCGTACGTCCTGTTCAATACTTCGATGGTGTTCCATCCCCAGTGAAACATCCTGAATTGACTGACATGGTAATCTTCCGTGAGAACACTGAAGACATCTACGCTGGCGTAGAGTGGGCTGAAGGTACTCCAGAAGTGAAAAAAGTAATCGACTTCCTGCAAAACGAAATGGGCGTGAAGAAAATCCGCTTCCCAGAAACATCTGGTATCGGTATCAAGCCTGTTTCCAAAGATGGTACAGAGCGTCTGGTTCGTGCAGCAATCGACTACGCGATTGAAAACAAGCGCAAATCTGTTACCCTCGTGCACAAAGGCAACATCATGAAGTTCACGGAAGGTGCTTTCAAAAGCTGGGGTTATGCACTGGCTGAAGCAGAATACGGCGACAAAGTGTTCACTTGGGCACAATACGATCGTATCAAAGCTGAAGGCGGCGACGCTGACAAAGCACAAAAAGAAGCAGAAGCAGCTGGCAAAATCATCGTGAAAGATGTTATCGCTGACGCGTTCCTGCAACAAATCCTGACTCGTCCAGCTGAGTACGATGTAGTAGCAACCCTCAACCTGAACGGTGACTATGTATCTGACGCACTGGCTGCACAAGTAGGCGGTATCGGTATCGCTCCAGGTGCAAACATCAACTACCTGACGGGTCATGCGATCTTCGAAGCAACTCATGGTACAGCTCCGAAATACGCTGGTCTGGACAAAGTAAACCCATCCTCCGTGATCCTGTCCGGAGAAATGATGCTGCGTCACCTGGGCTGGAACGAAGCAGCTGATCTGATCATCAACTCCATGGAAAAAACCATCTCCGCGAAAACAGTAACATACGATTTCGCTCGTCTGATGGAAGGCGCACAAGAACTGAAATGCTCCGAGTTTGCTGACGCTCTGATTCAAAACATGTAAGATAGATTTGGGTACAAATTTTTACACTTACATTTTTGGAGGGGAATAGTTCATGGCATTCAACCGTAAAAAAATCGCTGTTATCGGTAGTGGCTTCACTGGTGCAACAACTGCATTCATTTTGGGGCAAAAAGAACTGGGCGACATCGTATTGGTTGACATTCCGCAACTGGAGAACCCAACAAAAGGTAAAGCGCTCGACATGATGGAATCTTCGCCCGTATTAGGCTTTGATGCAAACATCACAGGTACTGCTAACTATGAAGACATCAAAGATGCTGATCTCGTCATCATCACAGCAGGTATTGCCCGTAAGCCCGGTATGTCCCGCGATGACTTGGTTAACACCAATGCTGGCATTATGAAATCTGTTGCAGAGCAAGTAAAAACATATGCACCTAACTCTATCGTGCTCGTACTGTCCAACCCAGTTGACGCGATGACGTACACCTTCTTCAAAACGTCCGGCTTCCCGAAAGAACGCGTAATCGGTCAATCCGGTGTTCTGGATACGGCTCGGTTCCGTACCTTCGTGGCTATGGAGTTGAACGTATCTGTAGAAGACGTAACGGGCTTCGTTTTGGGTGGTCACGGTGATGACATGGTTCCTTTGGTTCGCTACTCTTATGCTGGTGGTATCCCATTGGAAAAATTAATCCCGAAAGACCGTCTGGATGCGATCGTAGAGCGTACACGCAAGGGCGGCGGCGAGATCGTAAACCTTCTGGGGAACGGTTCCGCTTACTATGCACCTGCGGCTTCCTTGGTACAAATGGCTGAAGCCATCATCAAGGACAAAAAACGCATTCTGCCATCCGTCGCTCTTCTGCAAGGAGAGTACGGCTACACTGATCTCTACCTGGGGGTACCGACTTTGCTCGGCGCAAACGGGATCGAGAAAGTGATCGAATTGGATCTGACTGCCGAAGAAAAAGCAGCTCTCGATAAGTCTGCTGACTCCGTACGCAGTGTAATGGCTGTTTTGAAATAAGATCAATACATGTAAGACGCCTTTCTTCGGGAAGGCGTCTTTTTTAAATGGAAGTTGCTGTAGTGAGGAAGAAGCGAATTTCCAGTCTACGCTTCGGCCTACGCCCTGCAAGGGGTCAAGACTGTCCGCTCCGGAATAAATGGCGGGAGCGCTTCAAACGTAGAAGTTTCGAGATGTCATTCATAAGTGAAGCTGAAATTCCCCGCCATTTTTTCCTACGCTAGGGTGGGCTCCAGAGGCGCTTGGACTGGAAATTCGCTTCTTCTACGCAGGTTTTCCATTATTCTGAAAGTGAAATCAAAGAAGTGTATTCAAAAGCTCCGCTGTGTTTACTTCAAAACGTACTAAAGCACGAAATTCATCCACAGCTGTCCGAAAGCACTGTCACATGTTTGGAAGGAGACCGCCCGAACGAAGAGAGGATACAGGCGACTGGAAAACATGTGGCAGGGCTTCTCCCGACCACTACAGTTTGAAGGCATTTTTAATATAGTACCTTTACCTAAAAGAGGAATACTATTGCCAAGCAACTAAGTTCTATGTACGAACAGCATGTCTTTACAAAAAAATTACTTGTTTTCCGCAATGAGCATTGGCAGACTGAGTATTGTAGAGAGAAGAATTTTTTAGGGGACGTAGGTTAGAAAATCGAGCGTAAGCATTGGAACGCTAGGGGGAAACAGACAGATGATCAAAGTATTGGTAGTGGATGACGAAGCTTCTATTGTAAAGCTATTGCAATTTAATCTTGAAAAATCAGGATTTCAAGTCGTGACTGCTTTTGACGGTAAACAAGCCTTGGAAGTGGTTAAGAGCGAGCAGCCTGATTTTATCATTCTTGATTTGATGCTTCCCAAGATGGATGGGATGGACGTATGCAAAACCTTGCGCCAAGAACGCAATAATACGCCGATCTTAATGCTTACAGCGAAAGATGATGAGCTCGACAAGATTTTGGGGCTTGAGCTTGGTGCCGATGATTATTTGACAAAGCCTTTTAGCCCGAGAGAAGTCATTGCTCGCGTAAAAGCCATTCTTCGCCGGTTTCAGAACACGCCAGAAGCGACGGCAGCGCCGCAAGAGGTACTGCTCCAATTTGGGGATATTCGCATCTACCCGGAGAAGTACGAGGTGTTCTGTAAAGACGTCAAGGTCGAGCTGACGCCAAAGGAATTCGAGCTGCTGAACTATTTAGCGAGCCACCAAGGGCGTGTACTGACGCGCGATCAATTGTTGAACGCTGTTTGGAACTACGATTTCATCGGGGACTCTCGAATCGTGGACGTGCATGTCAGCCATTTGCGCGAAAAGCTAGAGGATGACACGAAGAACCCGAAATACATTAAAACAGTTCGCGGATTAGGATACAAACTGGAAGGATAACGGAGGATTTACCTTGACTCGCTTTCGAATCAAACTCACTTTGACTATTTTGGGTTTAATTTCTCTCGTACTATTGGTGATGGGTATGTATTTTGCCAAAGTGCTTGAGAATTCCTACCTCCAATCACTGAATGAGCTATTGTCCCGCGAGTCGAAGCTCATCGCTCAGGCGGTCCGATTCCCGGAGGTCTTTTCTGATAAGGCGACGTTAGAGGATCGGGTCAAACAAGTAGCGCCAGCAGATGAAGTACGGATCACCATTATCGACAAGGATGGTCAGGTGATGTACGACAACTCCTCCCATTCGGAAGAGATGGAAAACCACCATGACCGACCGGAGATGAAGGCAGCGTTACAAGGAGAAACAGGGATTTCCCGCCGTTTCAGTGAGACGCTCGGCTATGACATGATGTACGTTGCAGTACCTGTTGAACTGAACAACGAAATATTCGGTGTTGTTCGTTCAGCGATGTCGATGAAAGATATTACCGATACGATCCACAGAATGTGGTACAGCTTGCTCACTGGTTTATTGGTTACTTTGGTAGTAGGATCGATTGTCGTTTCCCGCATTTCCTTTTCCATTATTCGTCCAATCGAGGAGATCACCCGGGTAGCCCGCAACATTACACAGCGCCAATACGAGAGCCGTGTGAGAATCAAAGCAAAGGATGAGATCGGTCAGCTTGCAGGCGCGATCAACTTCATGGCATCGAGCCTGGAGCAGCAGATGTACGAAATCTCGGAGAATCAGCAGCGCCTGGCAGGGGTGCTGACCAATATGACGAGTGGCGTGATCTTCATTTCAGAGCAACGTCGGATCATGCTGGTCAATCCAGCCGTTGAAAAGCTGTTGGGGACTGCTGGACATGAGATTGTAGGGAAGCTGCATATCGAGGCAGGCAAGAGCTTTGGGCTCAGCCAATACATCGACAGGTGCCTAGACAGAAGTGAGAAGTTCCGCCAAGAGGTACATATTTATTACCCGCAGGAACGCATCCTCGACGTGAATTTTGCTCCCTATATTAACTTCAAGGGGGAGTCGAGGGGTGTGGTCGTGGTGTTGCATGACATCACCGACATTCGTCGCCTGGAGAAGATGCGCAGTGACTTTGTAGCAAACGTATCGCATGAGCTACGCACGCCGATTACCTCGATCAAGGGCTTCACGGAGACCTTGCTTGAAGGGGCGATGCAGGACGAGGAAACATGTCGCAACTTCCTGCAAATCATCTCGGATGAGAGCGAGCGGCTCTACCGAATGATCCGCGATATTTTGGAACTTTCCAAAATCGAGCAGAAGCGAATCCCATTGCATCTGAGTCAGGTTCACTTGCAGGATTTGATTAGCTCGGCAGTTGCCATCATGCATGACCAGGCACAGCGCAAGGAATTGACGATCACGCTCCCTTCACCGAAGCCAGATATTTGGCTGATGACGGATAAGGATTGCTTGCAGCAGATCATCTTGAATCTGTTGACCAATGCGATCGCCTATACGCCTGAAGGTGGAAAAATCAACGTCAAGACAGAAGCAGACAGTCAAAACATCACCATTCAAGTCATGGATACCGGGATCGGCATTCCGGAAAAGGATCTCACGCGTATCTTTGAGCGGTTTTATCGCGTAGACAAGGCGCGAAGCCGCGATTCAGGTGGAACAGGCTTGGGCCTCGCCATTGTGAAGCATCTCGTGGAAAATTTGCACGGACATATTAGTGTGGAGAGCAAGGAAGGAAGAGGGACAACCTTCACAGTGATCCTTCCCCTTACCTAAAAAAACAACTGCAAAAACATTTACACAAACAAAATGGTAGCTTTACTTCTACAATACAATCGCCTTGTACCATTTGACATGTCAGACAAAAGAAGGGGGAAGAGGGAAATGACGCGGCATGCTTTTGAAGAACAGCAAGATGTATTGCATCGCAAACTCATGACGATGGGCACATTGGTGGAAGAAGCCATTCATAAATCCATAAAGAGTCTGGTTGAGAGGGATGCGGAATTGGCTGAACAGGTTATCGCAAGCGATCCTGTGATCAATGAGTTGGAGCAAGAAATACAGAGCGATTGCTTCCGTCTCATTGCACTGCAGCAGCCAGTCGGGAGTGATTTGCGACGCTTGGGAACAATGTTGAAACTGGTGACGGATTTGGAGAGAATGGGTGATCATGCCGTTTCCATTTCCAAGACAACCCGACGCTTGATGGCGGACCCGTACGTGAAGCCCCTCATTGACATTCCGATGATGGCTGATCATGTCAAAGCTATGGTGCGTGATTGTTTAAATGCATATATTGCACGCAACAAAGAAGCGGCAGAAGAGATTGCTGCACGCGACGACATTGTTGATAAGCTGTACTCCACGATTTTCCACGATCTGATTGAATTGATGACGAAAAACAGCCAGGCCATTTCGCAAGGAACGCATTTGCTCTTGGTCGCGCAATATTTGGAACGGATTGCCGATCATGTTACGAACATCTGCGAATGGATCATTTATATGTCTACTGGTAAAATGACGGATTTGAATAAATAAGTACGTGAAGGACATAAAGCCGCTGTGAGCTATCGTTAATAGCTTGTAGCGGTTTTTCCATTGGTGTAGACAGACGCCTATTTCTCCTTTTGTGCATACAATACATCGTTTCAATCGCAGCGAGAAGATGTACAGGAGGGAAAAGCAATGAAGAAAAAAGTCCGCCATATATATGCCGCAGGGAATACTGCGCGAGGATACAAGACGTTTTACGACTCCGTATTGGAAGGCTTGGAGCGTGTTTATATTTTGACAGGGACAGTGGAAGGAATTACGTCACCACTGATCGAGTCGATTGGCAATCAAATGGCACGAAAAACTAACGAGGTGGAGTGGATTCATTCTCCCTTTGTGAACGGACAGTTTGATGGTGTCATTTTTCCTCGCTATAAAGTAGCAATCATGGACGGAAGCTATCCACGCATATGGAGACCGGCTTCCCCTGGCGTAACCGAAATTCAGGTCAATTTGCAGGCGATGGTAGACGCCGATCAGCTCGTGGATAACAAAGACCGGATCGCCGCCTGGTACGAGGAGATTTTCAGCAAAAGTGAAGAGGCTTATCAAGCTTTTGGCGAAGCGCTGCGCATCCATGATGAGTGGGAAGCCCCTTATATTGAAAGCCTGAACAGGGAAGAAGCAAATCGTGTAACGGAAGAAGTCATCGGGCTATTCTTCGGAGAGCAGCAGCTAGAGAAGGAAGCAAAGGTTCGGCGTATGTACTTGGGTGCAGCCACTCCAGAGGGACCAGTGGATCATATCATGAAGCTGACAGACCAATTGGAGAAGCGTTACTTTATCAAGGGCAGACCAGGCTCTGGCAAGTCAACCATGCTGAAAAAGCTGGTGAAGGAGGCCCAAACTCGTGGTTTTGATGTGGAAGTGTACCACTGTGGTTTGGACCCGCACAGCCTGGATATGGTGATTGTACCTGAGAAGAGCCTCGCTATTTTTGACAGCACGGCTCCGCATGAGTATTTTCCTAGCAAAGATACGGATGAGGTCATTGATATGTACGCACGCGCCATTACCCCAGGAACCGATGAAAAATATGAAGTAGAATTATTGGATATTAAGGTAAGATATACCCAAAAAATAAAAGAAGCTACAGCCAATCTAGTTGCAGCCAAGGAGCTGCGTGACCAGTTAAACAACACGTATCGGGAAGCCGTTGACCAGCAGCGTTTAAGGGCGGTCTCGCAAGCTCTCGTAAGCAGACTGACAAAGATGGTCTAATGGCATTCAGATCGTAGAATGAAACCCGCTCGACTGCTCATACTACAATAACGGAAGATGATCGTTGTTGGAGAATGGAGGTGAGCAGCCGGATGGGTTTTGCTATGACGTTGGCTCTATTATTGTTAATCAATCCCCTCGACCCGACGAATTTTTTGCAAATAGAGATGGCGGACAAAACGGTAGCTATCCTCAATCGGGCTGATTATTCTCTTCCCTTTGATGGCGTTCCTTTAGTCGATGACAGCAAGCTTGTGCGAATGGTGGAAGAGTTGGCGAAAAAAGCGTACATCGAGCCGATCAATGCAACGATTAATAACGCCGGGGCTATCGTTCCAGAAACCAAGGGAAGAAAGTTAGATGACCTGGCATTTCGTGAACGTTTTTACGATTATTTTTACGGTGCGGGAGCCGCAAGCATGAATGTCAGCTACAAAGTGATATTCCCGAAGGTAGACAAGGCTCTTATGAGTCAGGTTCGGAAAAAAAGGATCGGACAGTATGCGACCTATTTCAATGCGGGTAACTGGAATCGCGTACACAACATCAAGCTCGCCTCGCAGGCGATTAATAATTACGTGGTTTTGCCAGGAGAAATTTTTTCTTTCAATAAAGTAGTGGGCCAACGTACGAAAGAAAAAGGGTATTTGCAGGCGCCGATTATTGTTAGAGGAGAGCTGTCGGAAGGCATTGGGGGAGGCATCTGCCAAGTATCGTCCACGTTGTTCAATGCCGTTGACCAAGCAGGGTTACACATTATACAGCGCTATTCTCACAGCCGAAACGTGGCGTACGTACCTCCAGGTCGGGATGCAACAGTGAGCTGGTACGGCCCTGATTTTGTGTTTCAAAACAAATACGCCTATCCGGTCCTGATCCGGGCAATCGCGAGCAACGGAAGCATGTACGTGACAGTTCACTCTTTTCCAGAACTTGAGCATGAGCCACGAAATGTACCTAGCGTACGCCGCGCGACCCCTGAGGAAGCACCGGATGCTCCATCTATTTTGAATGAAAATGGACCGACAATCCCTTAGAGATGAAAAGGGGGTGTCGGTTTTTCGTTTTTGTATGAGGCTGCGGTGGGGAGAAGAATATTTCCAGTCTAGGCTCCAGGCTCCGTCCTGCCGGGGGCTGGGACTGTCCGCTCCGAAGGGATTTGCGGGGAAACGCAAAAGTGGTAGCCGCTACGTCGCGTGGGCACGGTTGCGTTTCTGTTGCCCGCAAATCCCTTCTCCGCTTGGTAGGACTCCACAAGTCGCTACGTCTGGAAATATTCTTCTCTGTCGTAACTGATTACATCCTTTTTAAAACCCGTTTGATACGGAAAGCTCGTAGAGGAAACAGGAGAAATAAGCGAGGATCTTAGGGACACCGCCCGAGGCGCAATGAAAAAAAGAGAAACAAGCTTTTAGCGTCCACCTCTGAGACACCCCCTGAATGGACCACTTTGGACGCGGGTTTCGCTTTTTTTCATGGAGCCGGACAGTCAATCCCCCAGCGGGTGGACCTAGAATCTGAGCGTGTTCTCCTGTTTCCTCCCCACCACTACAGCCCAACCCAAGCATGCTTCTAAAAGCTTGCCTAGTTAAAGTTTCACCTAAAGAAATAGTTGCCACGGATAGAAAAACATCGTATAGTTTTCATGTGATAAATTTCGTACACGAAATATTACTTAAGAAAGGAGTGCGTTATGAATAAATCACTGCATATTCGGGACTTGTTAAAACGGTTGAACAAGACATTTGGCACGATGGCTACTAAAGAACTGTCCCAATATGGTGTGACTGTCCCGCAGCTAATGGTCATTCGAGAAATCCATCCTGATCCCAAAACGATCGGTCAGATAAGCAAAGCTGTAGACTTATCGTACAGCACCGTTTCTGGTATCATAGATCGTTTGGAACGAGAACAACTCGTAGAACGTGTACGTGATGAGAATGACCGGCGTGTTGTCTGGATTCGTAAAACACCGAAGATTTGCGAGCTTTTCGCAAAAGTTGATTTTTTCTCAGAGAACTTTTACCAGCGGATTTTCCATGGATTTTCCGATGAGGATTTAGACATCATTATTCAGTCGATGGAAACATTGATTTTGAAACTAGAAGAACGAGAAAGTTGAGGAGAAACCATGAAGCGAAAACTGGTTTTGTATGTCATTTTGCTCCTGTTCGTGGCAGGTGGTGGAGGAATCGGTTACTACTATTGGTATCAAGGCGCACATTATGTGACCACACAAGATGCTCGGATTGCGGGAGACATTTATCGCGTCATGCCCAAAATGACAGGCAAACTGACCGGACTCGCTGTCAAAGAAGGCGACACCGTTATAGCGGATCAAATCGTAGGGCAGCAAGATACAACTAACGTAGCAACGACGATGCTGGAAAACAGCGTGTTGCGTTCCCCCATTACAGGTACGGTGATTAAAACGCAAGCAAAAGAGGGAGAGATTGTTTCGACAGGGCAATCGGTAGCTCTCGTGATGGACGAAAACAAATTGTACATCTCCGCCAATTTGGAAGAGACTGAGATCGAACGGTTGAAACTCGGCCAAAAAGTCGATTTTACGATTGACGCTTACCCAGGTAAGAAATTGGGCGGTCATTTGATGGAGATCGGAAAAGCGACGAATTCTACATTTTCCTTGATGCCAGCAGCCAACACGAGCGGGAACTTCACCAAGGTAACCCAGCGTATCCCGATCAAAATCGCCATAGATGACACAGCAGGTCTGGACCTCGTGGCCGGATTGAATGCCGAGATCAAAGTGCACGTGAAGGAGATGTAATCAAGCATGAAAAAGACAGCACAATGGAAAACAATCGCTGCAGTCATGGCCGCCGTTTCGCTTATTGCAGCGGGCTGTAGCGAGACATCTTCAGCAACGCAAACGAGTGAGAACGTCCCTGTTGTGAAGACATGGAAGGTGACTTCTGGCTCTACGGGTGTCATCGCCAATGGTAAGGTGGCAGCATCTGAGGAGATCCAAGTCGTTTCGAAAGTTTCTGGAAAAGCAGCGAGCGTGAAAGTAAAAGAAGGCGCAGTCGTCAAGCAAGGCGATGTTCTGGTCACGCTGGAGGCTGCTGATTATCAGCAGCAGATCAATCAGGCACAGGCAGCCATTGCAGGTGCTCAGGCAAAGCTGAGAGATACAAAAGCAGGTGCGCGCAATGAGCAATTGACGCAGCTTGGAAGTATTGTCACCCAGGCAGAAGCCAGCCTAAAGGTGGTAGAAAGCAACTACAATCGGATGAAAGCACTGTTTGATGCAGGCGCATTGTCCCAGGCTGAGTTGGAGAAATCTTCGCTGGAATTGGAAAAGGCGCGCACAGGTCTTGAACAGGCGCAAGCCCAATACGATCTGGCAAAAGCAGGCCCAACTGCCGACACGGTAGCGGCTCTGCAAGCAGAAGTGAGCCGTTTGGGCTCCAATCTCGAGCTGGCGAAAAGCAATTATGACAATACCATTATTCGTGCGCCAATCACAGGTATCGTCGCCAAGCGCTCGGTTGACCCGGGAGAAATGGCAGCAGCTGGGACGCCTCTGATGGTGCTTGTAAATATGGCAGATGTCAAAGTAGAAGCAAGTGTACCGGAAAACCAGATCAACCAAGTGAAGGTCGGCTCTACTGTTGATGTGAAGGTAGGCAGTCTGGGTGGGAAAGTGCTGAAAGGTGCCGTTGAGTTTGTCTCTCCGATTTCCGATACCAACAGCAGTTCTTTCCCAGTCAAAGTGAAGGTAAATAATCAGGACGGCTTGCTGCGCGCAGGTATGGTAGCAGAGGTTATGCTCCAAGGCCAGGTAACGGCAGGAACAAAATTACCGACGTCAGCTGTGTTGGAAAAGGACAGCAAGCATTACGTCTATACCGTAGACGCCAACGTTGTACACCAGGTGGAAGTTGCGGTAGAGAATGCAAGCGGCGACTGGACAACTGTCACGAATGGCGTCAAAGACAATGATCAAATTGTGCTAAATCCGACAGACAAACTGTCCGAGGGCAGCAAGGTGATCGCAAACTAACGGGGGTGTTGACACATGGCGGAAGCGGTGGCGCACCGAGAGGAGAAAAGCGGGAACGGCGGCATGTGGCTGTCTCTTCTCGCAATTCTCTCAGGAACCTTCGTTGCGATTCTGAACAATAGCTTGATTAACGTTGCCCTGCCTGCCATGGTCAATATTTTTGGTTCGAGTACCGAGACCATGCAGTGGGTATTAACTGGATATATGCTGGCAAACGCCGTCATGATTCCGATGAGCGGCTCGTTGTCTGCCAAATTTGGGGCAAAAAAAATATTTGTACTCTCCTTATCCGCGTTTACTTTTTCGTCCATCCTTTGTTCCTTGGCGTGGAGTGACTCTTCGCTGATTGCTTTTCGGGTCGTGCAAGGTGTCAGCGGGGGGATGATCATGCCAATCGGGATGTCGATGATTTACATGATCGTTCCGCGTGAAAAGATCGGTATGGCATTGGGGATATTCGGGATCGCATCCATGACAGCCCCTGCGCTGGGCCCGACATTGGGTGGGTATCTCATCGAATTTTTAAGCTGGCAATTTCTCTTCCTAGTCGGTGTACCCTTTGGTATTTTTGCGGTGATCATGAGTATTGTTCTGCTCAAGGAAACGCCGAAAAAGCCAGAGTTGAAGTTCGACTTTTTGGGAGCATTTCTGGCCATCGTCGGCTTCGGGACCCTGCTGCTCGCTTTAAGTAAAGGGCAAGCAGAGGGCTGGACCTCCTTTTTCATCGTCAGTCTGTTTTTCGTTGCCGTGATGAGCTTGATCCTGTTTGTTTGGGTGGAGCTGGGGAAAGAAAGTCCGCTGCTCGATCTTCGGCTTTTGAAGATTCCTACCTTCACCATCAGTATTTTGACTTCCGGCTTCGTTATGATGGGGATGATGGGCGGTATCTTCCTGATGCCGATTTTCCTCCAAAACATTCAGGGCTTGACGGCTATGGAATCTGGAATCCTGCTGATGCCGCAATCGATTGCCATGGCGATCATGATGCCAATCAGCGGAAAGCTGATGGATAAATACGGGATTGGACCGATTGGGTTGGTCGGCTTGACCATTATGAGCATCACGACGTATGAATTGCACAATCTATCTGCTGACAGCATGCATTCGTGGATCGATATGATCTTGACCATTCGCGGGATTGGAATCGGATTGTGCATGATGACACTGTCTACTGTAGGGATGAACGCCGTTCCTCGTACAAGTGTGGGGGATGCTTCTCCGCTGTCCAATGTATTGCGTCAGGTCATGAGCTCGTTTGCCATTGCGATTTTGACAGTGATCATGCAGGCGCGTCAAAACTTCCACATGGCCTCAATCTCTGACAACTTGAATACGGATATGGCGACGCAGTTTATTAGTGGCATTTCAGGAATGTATGCACAAGTAGGGGTAGATGCGGCGAGTGCGACAGGGGGAGCCAGCGCGATTTTGTACGGAATGATGGCAAAAGAATCGTTGGTCCAAGGTATCGGGGATACTTTCCTCGTCTCAGTTATCCCTATTGTCCTTTCGATTCCACTTCTGTACTTCCTGCATAAAAAGCCGAAAAAAGCTCAACAGGTGCCAGCAACCGAGAAGGCAACAGCCTAATAGCAAGGGGCAATTCCGCAAGTCTTATCGAAGACTTCATTGGAATTGCCCCTTTGCCTGTTAGGACATCATTTTAAATAACCAGTACAAAATCCGTCCTACGATGTAGCCAAGCAGAATTGTCCAGCCAATCTTCGCCCAAATACTCAGTCCCTTGACGAATTCACGCAAGCTTTTTCGGTTCTCCGGTTGCTTGTTCAATGGAGGACACTCCTTTAGCAGATTGGTTAAAACGAATGAACACATAAATGCCGGCGATAATGATCAAGCCACCGATCCATTGTGGAGGCGTTACTACTTCACCCAAGATGAAGTAAGCGAGAATCGCAGTCCCGATCGGTTCTCCCAAAATCCCCATGGAGATCGTCGTCGTATTGAGCCATTTAATAATCCAGTTAAAAATAGAATGTCCAAGCAAGGTCGGAAACAGGGCGAGACAGAAGAACCAGCCCCAATCCGCCGCAGGGTAACCGACGAGCGAATACCCGAAAGCCAGATCATAGGCGACCAGAATCACGCTGGTTGCCGTATAGACGACGAGTGTATAGGCAAAGGAAGACATATGCTGGCGAACGTACTGCCCGACCAGCCAGTAGCCCGTCACGGTGACAGCTCCCATCAATGCAAGGAAATCCCCCCACAGAGCCATGCCGCCTACTTGAAAATCTCCCCAGCCAATCACGAAGCTTCCTGCAATCGCCAGCAAGCCGCCGGATAGAGCCAGAAATCGGACTTTTTCACCAAAAAAGAAATAACCGCCGATGAAGGCAAATAATGGCTGTAACGTAACGAGCACAGTAGAACTGGCTACAGAAGTGTAGTTCAGCGATTCAAACCACAACAGAAAGTGGCTTGCCAAAAAGGCTCCCGATAAAATACAGAGTAGCCATACTTTTTTGGACGTTTTTCCAATCTCTGCGATTGCACCACGATTCCAGCATAAAAAAGGAAGCGTTAAGAGAACGGAAAAAATCAGGCGATACGTAGCGATAATTGGAGCAGGCGCATCTGATAGTTTTACAAAGATCGCAGAAGAGGAAATGGCGATCACCCCGATTAAGAGAGCCAAATACGGGGGGAATAACGGTTTTTCCAAAGATTGATTCATCAGTACACCTTCTTATGCGGGTAAGGTTTTCATTATTGTAATTGTACAGTTGGATTAAAAAATTCACAATGTTATGTGTACCTGGCCGCTTGAAAGGTTTCTTTTCAATCCGGTTATCCTACTGGCATGAGAAACTTACAGGCTATTTTCCGTATCGCTGCTTTCATACTTATCCTCATCTGTATCCCGACGCGAAGCGAGGCATTGCCCCTCACCCCCTTTCACATTTTGATTGATGTAGGTCATGGGGGTGTGGATTCGGGAACCTCTTATGGGGGTTTGTACGAAAAAGACATCAATCTGCAAATTGCCAAGCAACTTTACCAACAGTTGACAACAGCTGGCTATACGGTGGCCTTGAATCGGAACAAAGATATCGCACTGAGCGATGAGAATCGGTGGTTGGACAACCGATCGAGGCATATTCGGGATTTGGCGCAGCGGAAGAATTTGGCGAAAGAGATCGGTCCCCAGATGTTGCTCAGTCTGCATGTAAACTGGGCGTCTAATGCGCGGCGACGGGGTGCCATTCTTTTGTACCAAGATACCGAACAAAGCTATATGCTGGCAGAACTGCTGCAAAACTCGCTGAACAAGCTGACAGGGACGAACAACCAGCCAGTCAAGGGCAAGACGTACTACATGCTCCGTCATAACTACTGTCCGTCTGTCATCGTGGAGATGGGGTTTATCAGCAATGCGCAGGACCGCGAAATGTTAACGAATCCCAAAGCACAAGAAAAAATCGCTCAGGCCATTACAGAAGCCGTGAGCGAATACGTAAAGCGGTCGGGAAATCTGAAAACGGAGGCTAGTGTGCAGGAGAGCTGGTGGCGAAAATTAATGAGCAGTTTGCTGGATAAGCTTTGAAATGGTTACAAATTCGGCCTCCTTCTGAATTCGCGGGATGTACTGGCGCAGAAGGGAGGCTGTTTTCTTGCCAGGAGGCCCAACATGGCCTATCGCGATACATAAGGAATGGTTGTGGATTCGTTTGCAGACGAGCTCCATCTGCTTTGTAATATGTGGGACCGAGTATACGTCATCCAGAAAAATTTGATTCACTGCATGGGGGACGCCCATTTCGGCTGCGACTTTCCCCGCCACGCTTTTATCGGTAGTCTTGCTGTCCAGGTAAAAAAGGCCGCGTTCTTTGACGACCTTCATGATGATGCGCATGATTCGCTCGTCAGCCGTAATTTTTGAGCCCATATGGTTATTCATGCCAATTGCATGTGGCACATCATCAATCGCTTTCTCCACGCGAGTGCGAATCTCATCGTCGGACAGATCAGCCGTAATGGCTCCAGGACCGAGCCAGGAGCGTTTTCCTTTCATTGGCTCCATCGGCATGTGAACGAGTACATCATGTCCTTTTTGATGAGCGAGCTCGGCATCCTGCTTCGTGCTGGGCATAAACGGCATGACGGCAACAGTCAGAGGGACTGGCATTGCTAATATTTCCTCCGTCCCTTGCATGTTGTTCCCGAAATCATCAATGACAAATGCCATCAGCTTTTTGACAGCGGGTGCGGGGTCTGGATTGGGGTTAGCAGTCACTGGAATCGCCCCAAGGGAAAGAAAAAGCGTGAGCAAGATCGGAATCAAATTCCTCCCATACATAAGATCACCTTCCTTGTCCATTTTTTTCATAGTCTGTTCAATCATCTTGTGCTTTACCCGTCATATCTACGGCTTGGCTTTGATGTTTGCCCTATGTTACGATTAAAGATAGTAGTTTTGTAACGAGAGGGGTCGAATTCCTTGAGTCATTTTGTGTTGATTGATGGAAACAGTGTTGCGAACCGGGCGTTTTATGCGCTCCCTTTGTTGTCCACATCGGCAGGACTGCATACGAACGCAGTGCTGGGCTTTACGACTATGCTGTTAAAAGTGTTGGAGGAAATGAAGCCGACGCATATCATGGTTGCTTTTGACGCGGGAAAAGTCGTGTTTCGCCATAGCGAGTATGCAGAGTACAAAGGGGGACGCAGCAAAACTCCGCCGGAGCTGTCTGAACAGTTTCCACTGATTCGGGAGCTGTTGGATGCCTTCTCAATCAAACGCTTCGAGCTGGAAGGCTACGAGGCGGATGACATTATCGGTACGTTGACGAAGCAGGCAGATGAGCAAGCTTGGAAAACGACGGTCATTACCGGAGATAAAGATATGCTGCAGCTCGTGTCCGAGCAGGTATCCGTCGCTTTGACACGCAAGGGAGTCAGCGAAATCGAGCTGTACACTCCGAAAGAAATTCATGAAAAGTACGGCCTTAAGCCGCTGCAAATAATTGATTTGAAAGGCTTGATGGGCGATTCGTCCGACAACATTCCAGGTGTCCCTGGGGTCGGAGAGAAAACAGCTCTAAAGCTACTGCACGAATACGGCTCTGTCGAGCAAGTACTGGAAAACATCGATAAAGTATCAGGCAAAAAACTGCAAGAGAACCTGCGTGAGAATGTAGACAAGGCGAACATGAGTAAAGCATTGGCAACCATTTTGCGTGAAGCGCCTGTGGAGCTGGATGTGCAAGAGACTGGCTATGAAGGTTATGATGGTGTACCTCTCAGCGAGTTCTTTAAAAAGATGGAGTTCAAATCGCTCTTGTCCAAGATCAAAGTGGCACAGCCAGCAGCTGGAAGCGAACAAGCAGACGCCAAGCCATTTTCGTTTGAGATGATTTCAGAGGAAAACAAAGCGGCGTACGAGTCCAAGCTGACTTCGCCAATGGCTCTTTACATCGAAATGGACGGGGAAAACTATCATCATGCGCCATTCCTCGGAGTTGGGCTGGCTGCGGAAGATACGGTGATGTTCGTTCCGTGGGACGTAGCCAAGGAGTGGCAGGTGCTCTGTGAGTGGCTGGCAGACCCGGCGAAGGAGAAATGGGTATTTGACGGCAAGCGAGACACAGTTGGACTCGCTTGGCATGATTTTGCGATAAAAGGTATCAGCTTTGATGTATACCTCGCTTCTTACCTGCTGAATGCGGCTGAGAGCAACCCGACCTTGGATAGCATTGCGGCACAATACGCACAGACACGGGTATTGTCAGATGAAGAGGTGTACGGCAAGGGTGCCAAGCGCCTTGTTCCTGAAATGGACGTGCTTAGCGAGCATGTGGCGCATAAAGCGGCAGCCATCTGGCAGAGCGTGCCTGTATTGCGCGAGCAGTTGGCGGAGAACGAAATGGAAAAGCTGCTCGGCGAATTGGAAGCCCCGCTGAGTATGGTATTGGCTCTCATGGAAAAGCAAGGCGTGAAGGTAAATAGTGAGCGCCTTGTGCAAATGGGGGAAGACTTGGATAAAAAGCTCGCAGCTCTGACAGATCAAATTTACGAGCTGGCGGGTGGGGCATTCAACATCAACTCGCCGAAGCAATTGGGTGAAATTTTGTTTGATCGCTTGTCTCTGCCAGTATTGAAAAAGACCAAAACCGGGCCTTCTACGAGTGCGGATGTATTAGAGAAGCTAGCCCCGTATCATCCGATCATCGATGCGATCCTGACCTTCCGTCAGCTCGGCAAGCTTCGTTCTACGTATATTGAGGGCTTGACCAAGGAAATCCATACGAAGACGAGTAAGGTGCATACGCTTTACAACCAAGCGACTACGGCGACAGGGCGCCTGTCCAGTACGGACCCGAATCTGCAAAACATCCCGATCCGCATGGAAGAAGGACGCAAGATTCGTGAGGCGTTTATCCCGTCAGAGGACGGCTGGTACATGCTGGCGGCCGACTATTCCCAGATTGAGCTGCGGATTTTGGCCCATATTTCGCAAGACGAAAACTTGATTGACGCCTTTCAAAAAGGAATGGATATTCATACTCGCACCGCCATGGACGTATTTGGTGTGAGTGAGGAAGAAGTGACCTCGCTAATGCGCCGTCAGGCCAAAGCGGTCAACTTCGGGATCGTATACGGCATCAGCGATTATGGTTTATCGCAAAACCTCAATATTACCCGTAAAGAAGCTGGGGACTTTATTGAGCGCTACTTTGATGTCTTCTCCGGTGTGAAGCGCTGGATGGACGAGATTGTTCAACAGGCGAAGGCGGATGGCCATGTGACGACCTTGTTGAACCGCCGCCGCTACCTGCCTGATATTCGCAGCAGCAACTTTAACCTGCGTTCGTTTGCTGAGCGTACTGCGATGAACACGCCGATCCAAGGTACTGCTGCCGATGTGATCAAGCTCGCGATGATTCGCATGCAGGAGGCAATCGAGGAGAAAGGTCTCGATAGCCGCATGCTTTTGCAGGTGCACGATGAGCTTGTATTTGAAGTGCCAGAAAATGAGCTTGAGGTCATGCGCCAGCTGGTGCCAGAAGTGATGGAGAGTGCGCTGTCCCTCAACGTGCCGCTCAAGGTGGACGTGAGTGACGGACGAACCTGGTACGATGCGAAGTAGACATGCCTAGAACATAAAGATGAATAGACAGCGAGAGGAGGAGGGCATATGCCAGAATTGCCGGAGGTAGAAACCGTCGTACGGACTCTGCGTGGCTTGGTTATGGGAAAAACGATTGAGAGAGTAAGTGTTCATTTGGCGCGTATTGTGCGGCAGCCAGATGACGTGGAAGCTTTCAAATCTCTCTTGGTGGGACAAACCATCCAGGATATCCAACGGCGAGCAAAATTCATTCAGTTTTTCTTAAACGAGGACGTGCTCGTGTCCCATCTGCGAATGGAAGGGCGCTATGGCGTGTATCAGGCGGATGATCCCGTTGAGAAGCATACCCATGTCGTCTTCCATTTTACGGACGGAACGGAGCTGCGTTATCGGGATGTTCGCCAGTTCGGGACGATGGATCTGTTCCCTAAGGGGAAGGAAACAACCGTCGGACCTTTGGCCAAACTGGGGGTAGAACCACTAGATAAGAGTTTTACTCCTGAGGTTTTGGGGAAATTGTTAAAAGGACGGTCAACAAAAATTAAGCCGCTTCTCCTAAACCAGGAATGTATTGTAGGGCTGGGGAATATTTATGTGGACGAGTCACTCTTTAAAGCAGGCATTCATCCGGAGAAACCAGCAGGAAAGCTGACAGATAAAGAAGTTATCCGACTGCACGAAAGCATCGTCTCCACTTTGCAAGAAGCGGTAGAACAAGGTGGTAGCTCCATCAAGTCATATGTGAACGGACAGGGCGAGATGGGAATGTTCCAGCAATCTTTATTAGTGTATGGACGAAAAGATGAGGCGTGTACGAAGTGCGGGGCCGAAATTATTCGGTTTGTAGTCGGCGGCAGAGGGACGCATATTTGCCCGGACTGCCAAAAGAACCAGTAACTTTGAGAAGTTTTTCACAAAGCAGTTAAAACAGTTCGACCAAGGGAGGAGGATGGGCATGATACTAGGGTTAACAGGCGGAATTGCCACTGGGAAAAGCACGGTGACAGGTATGCTTCGAGAGCGTGGAATTCCTGTCATTGACGCTGACCAAATCGCCAGAGAGGTCGTAGAACCAGGGAAAGTAGCCTATGAAGCGATCGTGCGCCATTTTGGAAGAGAAATCCTATTGGAAGATGGTCAAATTGATCGGAAAAAACTAGGTGAGATCGTGTTTTCGGACGAGTCCGAGCGTCAAAAGCTGAACGCCATCGTCCATCCCGAGGTACGCCGCGTTATGCGGGAAGAGGCCGAAGCAGCGGAAGCGAATGGAGCCGAGATCGTACTCATGGACATTCCTCTGCTGTATGAGAGCAAGCTTACGCATATGGTAGAAAAAATCGTGGTCGTCTATGCGCCCTACGAGATGCAATTGGCGAGAATGCTGGAGCGCGACGAATTGGAAGAAGAACAAGCACGAAAAAGACTGCGGGCACAGTTTCCCATTGATCAGAAGAAGCAGGGCGCAGACTTTTTGATCGATAATTCTGGTTCGCGTGAAGAAACCGAGCGTCAAGTGGAGGCGGTATTAGCCGCGATTCGATCGGAGCGTCAATCATGAGGTTTGGTAAACGTGCAGCATGGATACTACTCGTTTTGGCGAGTGTATTTTTGCTGCTAAACACGCCATTGGTGTGGAAATGGATGTACCCGATCAAATATGAGCAACAGATTGTGACGGCTGCACTGAAATATAAGGTGGACCCTCATTTGGTATTGGCCGTCATTCGTTCCGAGAGTGGGTTTGCGACAGATCGCGTTTCAAAAAAAGGTGCGGTCGGGCTCATGCAAATCATGCCGGAAACAGCACAGTGGATCGTCAAGGAGGCAGGCTTCCGTCCAAAGGACAGTCAATACTTGTACGACCCTGTCATGAACATCGAGATAGGGACATGGTATCTCGATTTTTTGATGTCCCGTTATGATGGGGATATTGTCAAAGTTATTGCAGCCTACAACGCTGGTCCGGGCAAAGTAAACGGATGGCTCTCGAGTGAGGAATGGAACGGAACTCGAGAGACGATTGAGGGCATTCCATATGGGGAGACCCGTCAATATGTCCAGCGAGTGCTTTATTATCATGATCGTTACAAAAATATATACGACTTTCAATTACGTTAAAAATCATGAAAAGCCGCTTCTCTTACGGATAAGAGAGCGGCTTTTTCCTCTTTTTTTGGGTAGGGTAAATCGTCCAAATATTTATTTTTCAGTAAAACACATTGATAATTGTGTCATACTTATTATAATAAAAGTATCAGATAAGCGTAACTCAATTCGAAAGGGGTTTCTATATATGACAATTAAAATCGGTATTAATGGTTTCGGACGTATTGGCCGCATGGTATTCCGCCGCGCTATTCAGGACCCCAATATTGAAATCGTTGCAATCAACGCCAGCTATCCTGCGGAGACGCTTGCTCATTTGTTGAAATATGACACGATCCACGGACGCCTGCAAAATAAAGTGGAAGTCCAAGACAACAAGATTATCGTAGATGGAAAAGCAACGGTTGTCCTGTCTGACCGTGATCCGCTGAAGCTGCCTTGGGGTGACCTCGGAGTTGAGATCGTCGTAGAAGCTACAGGCAAGTTCAACAATCGCGAAGGCGCTGGCAAGCACCTGCAAAGCGGTGCGAAAAAAGTTGTGATTACAGCACCAGCGAAAGAAGAAGACGTGACGATCGTGATGGGTGTAAATGAAGGCACCTATGACCATGCCAATCACCACATTATCTCCAATGCTTCCTGCACAACCAACTGTCTCGCACCTGTGGCAAAAGTGCTCAACGATGCATTCGGTATCGAACAAGGTCTCATGACTACCATTCACTCGTTTACAAACGATCAGGTGAATCTCGACAATCCGCATAAAGACCTGCGTCGTGCACGTGCAGCTAGCGAGTCCATCATTCCAACGACGACAGGAGCTGCTCGTGCAGTAGGAATCGTTTTGCCAGAATTGAATGGCAAGCTAAATGGTTTTTCCTTGCGCGTACCGACTCCAAACGTTTCCGTAGTAGACTTGGTGGTTAATACGAAGAAGCCAGTTACATTGGACGAAGTAAACCGTGTCCTGCGTGAAGCGAGCGAAGGCAGCATGAAAGGCTACCTCGAGTTCTGCGACGAGCCGCTCGTATCCAGCGATTTCAATGGCAACGATCACTCCTCGATCATCGATGGTCTGTCTACGATGGTAATGGGAGACAATCAAGTAAAAGTAATCGCTTGGTACGATAACGAGTGGGGCTACTCCTGCCGTGTCGTAGATCTGGTTCGCCACGTATCCGAGCAGCACAATCAAGCGGCAACAAAAGAAGCAGCTGCCGTTGGTGTAAAATAAGCAGCATAAACAAAACCCCTTTGCTGATTTCGAGCAAAGGGGTTTTTGGTTGCTTCGTATTTACGATGAGGTAGTAGGTTCTTCTAATGAGTTCACGTTAAACAGATCATCATCTTCAAAGCCGACAATAAACAGTCGGATGTTCGCTTTGAGATCGAGGTCATAAGGGCTAGGAACATCGTTTCCTCGGCCGTCTTTTAACACACGTACAGTAGGGCGATGCGAATAATCCGGATCAACCCGACTCACTACCCCGATTTCTCCGGTATTCAAAACGACGCTGCTTCCAATCGGGAAGATAGCAATGTGCTTGATGAAGGCATTTACCAGATGATGCTCAAACAGCGTGCCGCCAGCGCCTAGCAGGTACTCGACAGCATCCTGAGGCATGTACCGCTTGCGCCATGGACGTGGGGAAGTCAACGAATCATAAATATCACAGAGACCGACGATTTGCGCGAATTCGTGAATTTGCTTGCCGGATAAACCCTGTGGATAGCCGCTTCCATTTAGCCGTTCATGGTGTTGCAAGCAGACGTGTGCTGACAAAAGCGAGATGTCATGCTGCTTTCGCAACAAATCAAAGCCAAGCATCGTGTGCTGTTTGGCGATTTCCTTCTCTTCGTCTGTCCAACGCTCTGTTTTTTGCAACAGCTCTTCAGGCAGGTTCACTTTGCCGATATCGTGCAGCATAGCTCCTACCCCTAGGTTTATGAGCTGTGTACGATTGTAGCCCAGAGACATGCCTACAGCAGTCGCCAGCACGGCCACATTCACGGAATGATGGTATAAAGATGGCGAATGAGAAGAGATCGTCGTCAAATGTCCAACCATTTGCTTGTTTTGCATCAGGTCGTCCAAAATTGAACTAAAGGCACGTTGAAAATGAAGGCCCATTTCTTTTAAGGAAATTTTCCGGGCCAGCTTGTTTGAGTTTGTAATTTGCTTGATCGTCTTCTCGATGGCTTCCACAGCTACTTGTCTAGTTTGTGGGCGAATCACTTCTTCTACAACGATGTCATTGGTACGGGGATCATCGATATACACCGCATCGACACGAGTTCGTTCTAATCCGGAAATCAGTCGTTCCGTTAAGAGCATACCGGTTCCAAGCAGTACCTTTCCATCTTCTGTGAAGACTGTACGTCCCAATTTCATTCCAGGCTGTAGGTGTTTTAAAGATACTAAACGCATGACTATCCCTCCAACAGTATCATAATTGTACTCCATTCGACTTATCCTTTAAATAGGTACAAGGATTGACTTGACTTCTGACAGGAATATGAGGGACACTGTAGACAAGTATTGTCAGTATTGGAGTTGATTCTGATATGCGTTGTCCATTTTGCGAATATAATGGGACTAGAGTCCTGGATTCACGTCCTTTTAACCATAATAAATCCATTCGTCGTCGCCGTGAGTGCGAAGCCTGCGAGCGCCGTTTTACTACCTTTGAAATGGTAGAAGAAACACCTTTGCTAATTGTGAAAAAGGACGGAACACGCGAGGAATTCAGTCGAGACAAGATATTGCGTGGGTTGGTGCGCGCTTGCGAAAAGCGTCCCGTACCGTTGGAAGTGCTTGAAAATGTAGTGAACGACATTGAAAAAGAATTGCGCAGCTGCGGGCAATCAGAGATCCCGAGCAATGATGTTGGGGAGAAGGTCATGGAGCGTTTATACCATGTCGATGAAGTCGCCTATGTGCGCTTCGCCTCTGTATACCGCCAATTCAAAGATATCAATGTATTTATGAAAGAGCTGGAGGAGCTATTGGCTCAAGCGCGAAACAGCTCGTTTCCAAAAGAATAGATAAGCTTTTTTTCTGTCAGACGCTCAACCTTACTCTCACGCTCTTGCGGCCAACCGCCAGGGCTTCTTTGGCTTTCCAGTTGATTTTTCCGCGTATGAATGGGTAGTCGTGCTATAATAAAAGAATCGAATTTTGTCAGGAAGGAAAGATCTGATGCGTCGTTTAGTTTGGAACGAATTGTTGCCGAAGGATCGTTATCTGGTGCGGATGGCAAGACCGCTTGGCTTTGCCGAAATGGGCTTTGTTACGCAGCTATACTTGCCGATCATCGGTGTCGAATCGTACGCTCTCTACCAACTGCTCGTCCATGGCGTGCAAGAGGTGAGCGGTGCCTCCTCGGAGGGGACCCATCGTAGTTTGATGCTGACGACTTCGCTTTCACTGGATCGGCTATTGGATGCGCGTGAACGCCTGGAGGCAATCGGGCTAGTCGAGGTGCGCCGGAGGGAAAATCAGCAGCGTGACTATTATTACGAGTATTTGATCAAGCCGCCGCTTAGTCCGGCTGAGTTTTTTGCAGACTATGTACTGTCGTTGATGTTGTTAAACAAAATCGAAAACGTTCGCTATTCGCAACTGCGCCAGCATTATGCAGATACGCTTGGCAGTCAGTTGGATCAAGAATACTCCATTGTGGAAAACGTCACGAAAGACTTCCATGATGTGTTCCAGTCGTTGAAACCATCGGAGCTGGAAGTGAAAAAAGGATCGGAGCGGGATCAGTTTTTAACCGAGATGGACACCAACTTCCCGCAAGCGCCGATGAAATCTGGCTACGAGGCACAAGTCAACCATTCGCTGAGTGTATCGTCCTTGCGCCTGTACTTGCCGGATAATGCCGACTCGGTCAAAGTTTTGGAAGGCAAGAGCATGGAACTGTTGTTTTCCCTGTGCCATTTCTATCAGCTGGACAGCTGGGGGATGGGGCAGGAGCTACGCGATTGGACGCTGTACAAATCAGATCGGAGTTTGGACGGAGAAGTTTTGCGCAAGCGTTTGGTACAACGCTACACGGAAGACAAGCTATACCGGACTGCGCCTGCAACTGACACGGCAGAGGATGTCTGGGGACCTGGTCGCTTGCCAGAGCCCGGCAGCGAAGCCTTTATCCGTGCTTGTCGCCAATTATCTCCGGTGACTCTGTTGGAAAAGGTCGTTGGTGGCAGAATCAGCAAGGTGTTTCTGGAACGGGCTGAAACGCTTGTATTTGCGGATGGGATGCAGCCGGAAGTCGTCAATGCGCTGCTGCTCCATACACTAGCCAGCATGCAAATGGAGCTGCCAAAAGCGTACATGGAGACGATTCGTGACAGCTGGAAAGCGAAGCGGATCGCGACAGTTGACGAGGCAGTCAAGCAGATCCTCGAACGTGCGGATCAACGGGCGCAAACAGCCGAGAAGGCAAAAGCGGGCAAGAAGGAATCTGCCCCTGTCAGACGCAACGGTAGAGCCATCTTGCAGGACAAGCTGCCGGCATCTGTCGAGTGGCAGCTCTCTCAGGAGAAATCCGCACCGGACGCTGAAAAGAAACAGTCCATTCAGGATTTTCCAGACTTGCAGAAAAGACTGGAAACCTTACGAAAACGGAAATAAGGAGTGTGAGGGAACGTGGAATCTATCAGTGAGTTCATGCAAGAGCTGGCCAAACGGACACCGCGTCAGTTGCTGACACCGGATCAGCAGTTAGATAAAATGTTCCGTTCGTCTGCGTATTTAAAAGCATTTCAACAAGAGCATCCCGAATTGACTCGAGACGATTACCTTCGCTCGCTCTCCAACATCTATACGGCGGTCAAGGAGCAGTATTGGTGCGAGCGCTGTCCGGGTCTTGGTGAGTGCCCGAATTTGGTCAAGGGGCATAGCACTCAATTGGAGCTGGCTCACCAACATATTATCAGCTCGATGACGCCCTGTTCCAAGCAACTGTCGCACGAGGAAGAGATTCGCCGTCGCCGACTGGTGCGCAGCTATTACGTTTCCGAAGAGACCTTGAACGCGAGCTTTGAAGGCTTGGTCATTGACTCCGGGAATTTGGCTACTGTAGATGCCGCGATTCAGTTCTGTGAAAAAGTCGGAACAGGCGAGCGGGTAAAAGGCCTTTATTTGCACGGTCCGTTTGGTGTTGGAAAAAGCTACATCATGGGAGCAATCGGTCGCGAGCTCTCGGAGCGTAACGTTGCTTCCTTGCTGGTGTATGTGCCTGACTTTATCCGGGAGATGAAGGACTCTATCTCGGATCAATCGTACGCAGGAAAGCTGGAGCTGCTGAAAGAAGTACCTGTACTGATCCTCGATGATATCGGTGCGGAGAACCTGACGCCATGGGTTCGGGATGAGATTTTGGGGGTTATACTGAACCAGCGGGCAAACAACCATTTGCCTACGCTGTTTACTTCAAACTACGCGCTGAATGAACTGCAAGAGCATCTGTCTATCTCCAACGGAAATCGGATCGAACAAACAAAAGCGGCTCGCATCATGGAGCGAATCCGCCATTTTGTCGATGTGTATGAGATTTTACGCGAGAACCACCGTTCCTAGCACTTCTGTCCAGAGGCGAGAGAGCTCCCAATGCGTGAGGGCGAGTACTTCTCTCGCCTTATGATACGGTCCAAACAGGACGTGTGACGTCGTCCCTACAGGCGAGGCGACAATTCCCAGTGAATCAGCCATGATCATAGCACGGGCTAAATGATAGTCGTGGCTGATGATCAGGGCGTCTTGAATATGATGTTCCTCCAAGACCTGCTGGCCGTACAGCAGGTTTTCGTATGTGCTGGTAGACTTGCTTTCTAGCAAAATGTCCTCTTCGGGAATTCCTTTCGCCACCAAGTAATTTCTGCTTACAGCAGCTTCCGTGATCGTTTTTCCTTCACCGAGGCCGCCTGTGACTAACAGCTTCGATACATAGCCTTCTTCATACAGGGTCGCCGCCTGCTCCAGACGTTCGCGCAGACCAGGACTAGGTCCCTCACCCCAGACAGCTGCACCGAGAACAATGCCGACGGTTGCGTGTCGGGCTTTGGCTCCCTCAATCGTCTGTTCGATGCGGTACCAGTTGTAGCCCGACCATATCAGACCGAGCAGCATGACACTCCCTAGCACGCTCCATATCCCGCGCCAGCAAGGACGCTGTGCGTTTATCGTTCGATTTTTCATTCTTCGAAATCTCCCTCGTAGTCTCTCTTTATTTAGACGTTTGAAATAAGGTCTAGTTACAAGGCTTGACACACGCCTGACACGAAAAACTAGTAAATTCATTCTTGCACTTTGCCGATATAGTAATGGTGGAATGGTTTCGAAGAACAGCAAATTTCATACTTGCGAGGGAGGCTAGCAATGTTCTGGAAAAAAACGATGCTCTTGTTTCTGGCCGTCCTGCTATTAGTGGGGACTGGAAACGCAGGCGTAGGATTGGCTGCCGATGAAATCAGCCGACTCGTTCTGTCCAAGAACGAGGTAACATTGGAAAATGGAGATTCGACCAACCTGACGGCTACCGCTATTTACGTGAGCGGAAAAACGGAAGACGTCACCGTCAAGACAGAATGGACGACACAGGATGCGAATATCGCTTCTGTTTATGCCGGACAGATCACAGCCAAATCGGTAGGGAAATCTACCATTACAGCTACTTACATGGGTAAGCCTGTCGTAGTGGGTGTGAATGTAACCAAAAAGGTAAAGGCACTGACGACAGAAGATCAATCGTTGAACGTAAGGATCGGCAACACGGCAAACGTAAAGCTGACAGCTGTATACAGTGATGGGACAACAGAAGACGTAACGACTCAAGCAGACTGGTCCATCAATAATCCTGCGATTGCTACAGTAGTAAATGGAGCAATCAAAGGTCTGAATTCAGGATCAGGTACAGTGACAGCAAAATTCGGTAGCCAGTCGACAACGATCTCTGTAAACGTCGAGATTGCTCACAGACTGGAGCCAAACAAAAACCAGATTTCACTCTTGCTGAACGGCGAAGAAACAATCAAACTCAAGGCCATTTTCCCGGATGGAAGTGTAACGGAAGACGTCTCCGATAAGGCTGAATGGTCTTCCGACAATACCGCTGTAGCCGATGCGCTCAAGGGCACGATCAAGGCCTATGGCGCAGGTACAACAACCATTACGGCGAAGTATGGAACAAAAACAGCGACGATCAAAGTCGATGTGGATACAACGCAAAAGCTGGAACTCAACAAGCAGAACATTTTCATGAATGTAGGCAAGGAAGAAGACATCGAGCTGAAAGCAACCTATGCCAATAACGGCGGTTCCACAGTAGTGAACGATAAGGCCGAATGGTCCTCGGATCGCGAGGATGTTGCTTACTACAGCAACGGAAAAATCCATGCGGTGAAGTCCGGTGAAGCGGTGATTACTGCGAAATACGGAAACAAATCCGTTCAGGTACGTGTAGATGTAGAAGTACCTCGTTCTTTGTATATCAATCCTGCTTTCTTGACGATGAAAAGCGGGGATAAGAAAGACGTAATTGTAAACGCGTCCTTCGCAAACGGTACAAGTGAAGATGTCACTTCAAAAGTAGAGTGGTCTTCGGATAATGCAGATGTCGTATTTGCAAATGGCAAGACCGTATCCGCGTACAAGGCTGGAACAGCGAATGTAACGGCTAAATACGGCGGAAAAACAGCGACACTCGTTGTCGATGTAGATGTACCGCAAAACTTGTCCGCAGATATCACGACTGTAGCGATCCCAGTGGGTGGCGCGAAGCAAGTGACGGTAAAGGCTGCGTATCCAGGTGGAAGTTCAAGTGCTGAAGATGTCACACAAAAAGTTGTTTGGTCATCGAGTGCACCTAACGTAGCAAGCGTGCGTCAAGGCTTGATCACAGGTGTGTCGACAGGTTCAGCGACTGTAACAGCAACATACGGAACACGCACAGTGAACATTTCCGTATCCGTTGGTGTCATGCAGACATTGACGGTAGACAAGAAAAAGATCGTGCTTGGCAATGGCAAGTCCGAAACGGTTAAGCTGACAGCAGCTTACGCAGATGGAACGAACAAGGATGTAACAGATACAGCGACATGGAGCACAGCTTCTGCTGCTGTTGCAGAAGTAATGAACGGAAAGATCACGGCGACAGGAGCAGGGAAAACGAACGTAACAGGTACCTTCGACGGCAAAACCGTTACGATTGCAGTAGAAGTAGACCAAGCGACCAATCTCTCTGTTGATCCTCGCATGCTGATCTTAAACGTCAATGAATCAAAAGACATCAAGCTGAGCGCAACAAACTCTGCTGGCAATTCGGACAATGTGACCAGCGATGCAGAATGGTCCTCGTCCTCGGTAAAAGTAGCGGATGTGGTAAACGGCCGCGTAACAGGTCTCTCAAACGGACGTGCGACGATCACCGCGAGATACGGCGGCAAATCGATCAGTATCCCGGTAGAAGTCGGAATCGTAAGCAAGCTGGAAGCAGACAAGCGCTTTGTATCTACGAAGTCGAACAGCAACGTACAAGTAACCGTGACAGCTACCTTCTCCGATGGACGTACCATGGATGTTACCAATCTGGCTGATTGGAAGACGGGCAACTACAAGGTAGCAGACGTAACCAAAGGCCTCGTTTCAGGACGTGCCTTCGGAAAAACGACGGTTATAGCGAAGTACAACGACAAGAGCGTGTCCATCCCAGTGGATGTTGATACGTTGAAATACTTGAAGACAGATGTCGTTCAGCTCGTTATGAACAAAGGTGAAGTGAAGCAAGTGAGCGCCATCGCCACGTATGCAGATGGCTCTGAGCAAAATGTCTCCAAGCCAGCTCTCTGGACCACTACTCGCCTGTTGGTAGCCGATGTGAAAGACGGCGTGATCAAGGCGACAGGGTCGGGTAAAGCGACGATTTATGTGCAGTATGGTGGGAAGAAGACACCGATTGTGGTGACGGTGAGATAGTGGAGTGATAGGGAATAAGAGGAAAGCCAACCGGGTGGGATCGGTTGGCTTTTTTTGTTGAGTTTTTTCAGCAGGGACGGGGATTTATCTGATTTTTTCGCTTGCAGTGTACGGCGGGCGTATGCTATACTGATTTCACTGAGGCGGTAAACGCTGGAAGTACCATACATATGGGGCATTAGCTCAGCTGGGAGAGCGCTACACTGGCAGTGTAGAGGTCAGCGGTTCGATCCCGCTATGCTCCACCATATAATAACAACGGAAACGGCAGAGATGCCGTTTTTTTGTTTTGGGATATACATATAGTTCAGAGCCTTTTTGAATGTTGTGTATATAATTCATTCTTGAAAGAAGTAACTGTAGATTAGGGGATGATATTTTACATTAGATATTTTTAATATTTCATCCATTTCGCATCTTATGTTAACATTGTTTTAGAATACTGTTTTAAAACAGAAAATAGGAGTGTGTAATGATTACTACAATAGCCAAAAGATTCAAATTCAACTATACTACGATTTCAATGTTGTATTTTTTAACATTAATTTTTAATTTGTTGATAATTAATCGATTTAGCAGCTCAATTGCTAATTTAGCAATGATGATTTTTACAATAGTATATTTATTGTTTGTGGTTTTTTCAATAATGAAGTTTTGTTCGAAAACATTGTTTTTTATCACTGTTTGGTTCTTTTTGGGACCGACTTTTATCTCGGGTATATTAATTGTAGCTGTTATGGCTGCTTTTAACGTGAATTTTTCAGCAAGTGGTGAAATGCTGTTTTTAGGTATTGGAATCATCTCTGTTTCTTCCGCAATGGTCATATTATTCTGGAAAAAGGAACTTTTTTTAGAGAGAGTTAAGGCATCGATTTATATAACCAGCGCGACTTATTTAATTTTGATTTCAATTAGTAATCTTTACTCGTACAATATAACAGATCTTGAAAGTTTACCTGTTTTTATTAAAGTAGATAATACTGAATTACAAACAATGAATATTTCACCGAAAGATGTGCTCAGATACTTCACTTCAGCAGTATCATTACCATTTTTAATTGCAAATGCGGTCTTAAGAGCACTGGTAGAATGCCTTAACTATTGTCAAAAGGTAAAAAAGGACAAGCTGTAGATGTTTTGAGATAGATTAATGAAACTTAACAAATATGATGAACTCTTTAATATCCAATGGAAGAGCATTTGTTCTGAAGATTAGAAAAATATGATGTGATAGAAGGTTGTATTTCACTCTTTTATTTTAGGAATATTCTGATTTTTTATTTCTACCCATGATGAGAGGTTTTTAAATTTGGTAAAAAGAAAACTTGATCCAGAATTTTTAAAGTCAAAGTTTATTTAATAAGAATCGTTTGGGAGAATCAAAGATGACTTTACAATCTAGATTTTGTTGCGTGAAATTATTGTGCACATTGAAAAAAGCAATCGATTTAAGGTTCCCTTTAAATATTGATTAATTTCTACAGTATAAGAGGATGTATCTCGAATAACTTGTTGGATAGAGCAATAATGTTTACTGAAATCAATTTTAAACGGATTGATAACATTATTGCCCTTTCACTTTTTTAAATAGCCTTGTTTGCAAAAATCGTATTATGCATGACGTTATTTAACCTATACTATAAAGCAATTAATAAAAGAATAAAAAACTATGTAGGTCAAATATTATTTTCTGAGCTTGACTGTAATCTCGAAAGAAAAAGAAACACATCTCCTGAAAGACTTGTGGAATAAGGCTTTCTTCCCATTCCACCATAAACACGAGAAGGATTTCTAAATTTAGAATAAACCAGAGTATAAAAAGATTAGTAGGACTCTGGTTTAATTACTACAGGGGGATTACTTCTTGTTCCAAGCGAAATCTCTTTACAAGCATTTCTCTGATTAAACTATGAAATACCAAATATTCTTCTGAATTTAAAAGTAATTTTAACTTACTCATGTACTCATGTGTCATTTCTTGCCCATGAGTATAAAAAGTATGATATGTTTCTAGATCCATTTTATACGGCACAATTGGAACGCCACTTCCTGTGGAGAGTAGTTGAAAAATCTTAAATCCACCTAAATCAATATCACCCCAATGTGCAAATTCTATATTAGGAGCAGATGCCCATAGCTTTGCTAGAAATTTTTGACGTACCTGGTTGTGGAATCCACCAAGATAAATTAGTAATGTGTCTGTGTTCTCCTTTGAAGCCAAAAGATAAAAAGTTGTTTTATTTTCAATAGTCAATACTCGCTTAGCTCGAAGCTCATATATATCTGCCTCGGCAATTAGGGAGGAAGGGACTCCTACATCTGGTTTAAAAAAATCAAGATTAAGTAAATTTCCCAAATACTTAAGAGTAAGGGGACCTGATAAAAAAATATGATCGGCATTAGATGAAATTCCGACAAGTCCAAGTAATTCTTCATTCTCATTATTAAAATTAGTTAGTGGATGAAACTTGCGAAGTAATTTTATTAGCTTTTGCTCTAGATTATTTTCGATATACTTTGAGTCACCAAATAGCTTACTACTAATTACTCGCTTAGGAATAACATCATTTGAATTCAAACTAGTCAATAGCTTGAAGATATCTAAAAGCAGTTCGATGCTCTCATATTTAAGTCCAATAGGCAAGGTGGTTTTTGAATCTAGAGCAGCTCGCATTGCTTCTATAAACTCATTACACCACAAAGGAAGTTTATGATGCCATTGATTAACTGCGGAGCGAAGCTGATCCTCAAGACTAGATTTAGGTGTACGATCGACTATTTTATAAACATTTTCTATGTTGGAAAGACTCAATGTGATTTTATCCACTTCTATTCCTATGGCATGCTTATTCCACGAATATGAAATTGCATTTTGAGCAGTTAATTCTTTTAAGGCAAGATGAAAAGAATTTCGAAAATCTGGAGAAGAGTCATCCCAATAAGAGGGAAATAGCTTTGAATTTACTTTTAAAATCACAGATCGTTTGCTCGTTCCCCGATAGTTGGCACTATGTTCATACCGATCGAGCAAGTAGTTTATTATTTTATGTTTATAATTCATCTATCCAACTCCTTAGTGCTTGCTACCTCACTTAGTGAGGCTTCCTCCAGTAATTGATGAGCATCCATTACAATAGGGAATTCACCTTCACGTAATAAAACAAAACTGGATCTAACCTGTGGAACTATAACTTGAGCTTGAGAAATAGGAGCTGCAATTATTACTTGAAGTCCTACTTGATTGATGTACTTTATCGCATTTTCTGTACGTTGGTCATCCATCTTACTAAATGCTTCATCCAAAATCATAAGTCTAATAGTGTCATCATTACCAGGTCGATAAACTTGCAGGAATGCAGCAGCAATTGCAACATAAAATGGTGTTTGTGTTTCCCCACCTGATTTTTCCTTCAAAACTTTCGAGAATAAGGTAGTCTCACCAGTATCATGATATATACGCATGTCAAAATCTAAATAAGTGCGATAATCGGTAAATAGTTCAATATTCTTTGCCTGCTGAATTTCATCACCTTCTGTAATGCTTGCAAAAAATCTATTAAGAGTCTCTTCATATTTATCATGAAAAAGTCCACTAAAAAGACTAGGACCTTCCAATGTTAGTGGGTCAGTTAACATCAGATAAAAATCCTTAAATGTGGGGGAAGGATTACTAATGAAGCGATAAGTATCATGCCCAAACTTATAACACTTCAATACATCGGATAATAATTGTAGTTGATTTTGAGCAATACGCATTTGCTCTTGAAGCTTATATAGAAAATGTGCTTTAAATTCCTTCTCTGCGTTTTCCTTTGCACTAATAATTTTTTCTCGATATTCAGGAAGTTCGCTTTCTTCCAGTTTTATTAGCTCATTTTTATATTTAATATTACTCTCGGCTCTATGATCCGCACCAAATTGATATAGTGAATTATATTCAAATCTTAGATCATCTAATCGTTTTTTTAAGTTAATTACCCTCGTTTTATTAGTTTCGCGATTTAATTCAAAATTCTTGATAATGTCCAAGTTACCTCTTCGTTGACGTTCATCATTATAACGCGTGTGACCAATTTGTGCGGCTTCTGGGCGTTGTTCCGAAAACAATAGAAGTTGATTTTCGAATACAGAAGTCATTTGTTTTTGTTGGCGATACAAATCATCATTATGTTTCGCATCGCTTTCCCTTTTCGCGGCAGTTTCACGAAGATTACCAATATATTGATCCGAAATATTTATGTTTGCCAATAATTCAACTTGTTTTTCACGCAGCTTTTCAACACGAGATAAATCAATGGCAGCTAAATCTTTGTGTTTATTCTCAATTTGCGTTTTCAGATCAGGAATACGACATATATTTTCCCATTCAATTAACCAATAGCTATAACGGGTTTCTTTGTCTTTAAGCTTCTTATATATTCCCTCAAATAGAGTATCAAGATTCGTAAGAATTTGTAATCTTTGTACGACCTCATTTTTTCTAACCTTTTTATATTCCAATTGCTTTGCAATGGCACGTGACCCAACATACCACTCTTTATATTGATCAGGGTGTAACTGACTTACAACATGATTTTGATATCTCATGCATGTTGGAGTAATAGAAATGCGGTGTTTTTTTAAATCCTGTTCAGACTCACATTTCATAACCCTGCCAAGAATACGGTTTATAAAGGCGCGGGCAATAGGATCTTGAGTGATTATTTCTTCTGCTAGGCTACCTTCAAGAAAGCCATTGTTTTCTCTAAGTGTAGCTGCACCATTAATTATTCCAACAGTATGCAATCCAGCTTCTTTTTTTCTTTTTTCATATATTGATAGAGCTTGGTCAAAAGCATTGAGTTCAACTACAAGATGAAATTTTTGAGTATGTAAGTACCCTTCTATAGCATTTTGCCATTTTTCATTTTGTATTTCTAACAACTCACAAAGAATGTCTGTACGCTGTCCCGTTTCAGAATGTACAAAACGACGTAGGGTGCTTACAAATGAAGGGTATACCATTTTACGCTTTTCAAGTTGATCAATCTCGGCAGTAAGTCGATCTAATTCGTTCTGTAGAGAGACCTGTTCAGATCTGAGTCTATGCCTTTGAGAGGCTACACTGTCAGCGATATGCTCTGAAGCAGCGGCTAATCTAACAACTTGCTCACGTGCTATCGGTGACGATAAATCAGTCTCAATAAGTGGTCTTAAAATTGTAAAGGACTCACGTGCGATCAATGAATGCTCATATACGGTATCAATTGAAAATTCTTTAGAGATTCCCTCAAGGTCATTTAGTGCTAAGGAAATATTTTGTACTTCATTTTGGGTATCTTTGGATAATTTCTTTGCCTGTTCAATGGTATTGCTGAGATCAGAGCTCAATCGTTCAATTTCTTGATTAATTTCTTTCTCAAGGATTGCGTCACTGTCTTGTGCCAACTCAATCATTACTTTATGTTGCTCAGTGACGAGTTCTGTTTTTAACTCTTCTTGAATTGAAATATCGAGTCTAGTATTTTGGGCCTCTTCAGTGGCGTAATCTCGTTCTCTTTTTAGATCCTGCATTTTATCTATACTTTCTTCTAACTGTGCACGTAGAATAAGATAATCTTGAACAGTAATCCATTCCTCTACTTGTTGTCTTTCCTCGTCAACACTTGCAATTTGATGAAGAGCTGAAATTTTTTCTTCGGTTTGAGTAGCAAGTAGCTCGAAATTTCTATAATGCTGTAAGTTTTCTCTCATTATTCCTAGATCTACTGGTTGTGAATCCAGTATAAACTCACTTACAAATTTATGAAAATCATCTAATGGTTGAAATGACATTCCTTTTACCAGTAGTGTGAAAAAACGGTCGGGTAAATGACCGAATTTCGTTTTCAAGTGTGAACGGTAGAGTTCAGCTGTAGAAAATAAATCTCCTTTGAGTTCTTTAATTTTTGCTTTAAATTCACTATGTGCGCTTAGAGGACGTTTTCCTTCGAATAACACAAACTGATCTAGAGAATAGTTCTCAAGTTTAAAAAATAAAGGATCGTAATCATCAGTTGTAATATAATAATCAACACCACATCCAACCAAAAAACTTTTGGACTTTTTATTGTCCCAAAACTCAAAAATAATATATGAAGTAAAGTCGGTGTTTCTAATGTATGAAACACCACCATCTTTGCTTTCAGTTCCTGTTTTACAACGCAAATAAGTGGTCAAATTACGCTTGCTATCTTTTCCATCCTGTGCACTTATATTAAATTTGCATAGTCGTGCGTCTCCAATTAATCCATATTGAATTGCATCTAATAAGGTCGATTTTCCTGCACCACTTTCGCCAGTAATTAGAGAACTACCGATAAAAGGGAATGATTGGTTGCTGTAATAGTGCCAGTTAACAAGTTTAATTGCTTTCAGTAGTTTCAAGTTCATTCTCCCTTTCATTAGGATAAGCATTAATACTTGAATAGAGTGTTTCAATGGAATCCATTGCGACAGCGTATTTTATTGATGGAAATATAATAAATCGACAGTTTTGATCAGTAACATCTGAATCAAGGACTTTGACAAGTGAAAATCGTTTGAAGATACGAAATGCATCTGTTAAATATTTTTTAGGAAGCACACCATTTTTGGTAAGTCGAAAAGACAGGCAATAAGATTGAAATTCATGCACGTAACCAATTATCTCACCTATATTTATTTGTTTTTGCTTTTCCTCGTACATTAATCTCAACAGTAACAACAGTATGCTATCCCACATGGATAAGTTTAGTTTTGTCCAGCCCTCACGATTTATTGCTTGAACGACACCTTCTGCTTTATTTATCAAAAGATTCCAGCCCATGAAGGTCAGATATTCTTCAATTAGTAGACTATGTTTCTCAACGAACCAGAAGTCGTGTCTATTTTCATCATTTCTAACTAGAAAGGTATCTCCAATCAGACGATTAACAACTCGTCGAAACTCATCACGTTCTTTATTGTTTAAATCATTATATTTTTCTGGCCAATTCAAAGAAGTCACCGCCTCTTTATACTGATATTCTTAAACATAAATTCACCAGTAGGGGTAATAAAATCTTCGTCAATATAATCTACGATAACGCCTAGATATTTACTTTTTCCCCATGCAGCCAAATGAACTAAGTGAACTAAGTCATCTGTTGTAGTGATCCGTAAATTAGAGGCTCTCGCTTCATTGATATCCCCCATATTGTTGGCAATCCAAGCTTCAACCTTTTTATAGGTCATCATTTTTGAAAATCGTTGTTGGGCTCGTTTTTGTGCGTTTTCTAAATCTTCTATATTGGGTTCGTCATTGAATATTTCAGCCGATTCATGCAGCTTCCTATATTCTCTGGGTTTGTAAATCGAAGAGGTTTCAAGTGTTTGCACAGGGTAAAGTTTAAAGTTAGTTTGGAAAATTGAATCTTCAATTGTAGCGTTTAATTCGCCAGCAACTATCTTTTCTGAAATTGAATTTAAAGTTGATTTTAGTTTGCTGACAGCGTCTTCGCTACTATTCAATCTGTACCTTACTCTTTCTAACGACGCTTTTGCATATTGAGCATTTCGACGATCAATATCGTTTAAAAGAGTGTCCATCTCGAAGTAACTGCTACGAATAAACTCCAATCGTTCCATAACAAAATCAAATGCTTCTTCTTTCGATACTTCTTGTGATAAGGATAAATCTGTCGTGATATCATTAATCCATGATGTGTCATTAGCCCATCTTTCAATTGTTTCAAGTATTTGTGGACGATACTTAGATACATGATCAGAGGTACGCAATTGATGGTATTCTTGGTCAAGAATTTCCTCTTTATAGGAATCGAAATGTCCTTCTAATATTTCCTTAGTTGTTCTAGTGCTAATTAGCTTTTCTGTGTAATGCCGAATATTATGAAGAAGCGAAGTAAGCCCTCGCATAAGCTTACTCGTACGATTATAAGCCTCATTTAAAGCTATTAACCCTTGCTCATAGGAGTCTTCTGCATTCAAAGCGGCATGTGTGCTGTAGATATATCCCGCATATTGCGTTCGCTCTTTTAAGCGAATACTTTCTAGTACCTCAAGTATTTGCTCCGCATATGGACGAAGAGTAATATACTCTTGATAATCGGGGAGAGTTTCAAAATCTATCCACTCATCTTCCCGCAATCTTCTCAATAGAGCTTGAGCGGTCAGCCTATCATCCCCATGAACATCCTCTCCTAAGTCAGTGACTAATTCATCAACAGATAAGTTTTTGGATAAGTAGTCTATAATTTCTTGTACAACAACTTCTCGAGGGATAAAGCGAATGCGACGAAAGAGTCGATAAATAATGAATAGTGTTTCGGAGAAGACAATTTTACCAGGGGAAGCTAATACAGAAAATAAACGCTGCGGGATTTGGTCAAATAACGTCATATAAAAAACACCACCAGTATTATTGTCATAGTACTAATGGTATCATCAGGACAACATTGCGTAAATTGTAAAAATTTAGTTGGTTTTCGGAATCTACGATTCGTCGACGGTGCTCCTTTAGACACTGCTGAGTGATGTATTTTGGTCACAATTTTTCTGTTCTGAGCTTAGCGGAGAACTCGAACGAAAAATCACAAAATCCCAAAAAGCCTCATCCCCCAAGTTTTCTTCTCCTCTTTTCTTACCCTGATCTTACCCTGAAAAACGCACTCTCCACACTGGCAGTGTAGAGGTCAGCGGTTCGATCCCGCTATGCTCCACCATATCGTAACTACGGAAACGGCAGAGATGCCGTTTTTTCTTTTTGTAATATCCCTCATTTCTCTAAAAAACGGAGCGAAAAGATAATCTCTTCCCGCTCCGTTCTTCATTTTTCTTCTCGCAAACTCACAAATTCATCAACCCCCGAAACGCTTTCATCCTCCCCCTACTAACAGGAATATCCGTCTGACTGTCATCATTCATCTTAATCAAATACGTATTATTAAACCAAGGAATAATCTCTTTAATATGCTTCACATTCAAAATATAATTCCGATGACTTCTAAAGAAAGAACGAGACCGATTCAAAATCTCCTCCAGCTCATTTAAGGACAAGTCACACTTGTCGATACCTTCCTTTGTCGCCACATATAAATCTTTCTCCCGCACAAACGCAAAGTAAATCTGCCCTACAGGGATCGGGATGATCTTATTGCTCTTCCGGATGCAGACATGCTCTTCCATCAGAGGAATTGTAGCGGTGCGTTCATTCACGGCCGACCGCTTCCTCAGTGTCCTCACTTTTTGGATCACCTCGTCCAATTTCGCTTCCATGATCGGTTTGGTCAAATAGCCCACAGCCAGCGTGGAAAAAGCCTCCAGAGCGTGTTCATGATAGGCAGTGGAAAAAACGATCAATGGGGGATTGGACATCTGATTCAGTGTTTTGGCAAATTCAAGCCCATTCATCCCGGGCATCTGAATATCGAGCATAAGCAAATCAGGCTCGGAATTGATCATATGAGGCAATGCTTCCAGTGGATTGGTATAGATTGCGTCCACCTGGATATCAATATACTTTTTCAGCAAATATTCCAATTCGGAACAAATGGCTGGCTCGTCATCGATGATGATCGTTTTCAGGAGCATCTGGATGCACTTCCTTTTCAAATGCGGATAACGGAGCGACAAAGGATACGACTGTTCCCAAACCGGGCTTGCTTTGAATCGTGAGGCCGTATTTTTTGCCATATATGGATTGCAGCCGTGAATGGACATTGATAAGGCCGATGCCTTTGGATTGGCTGTTCCAGATTTCGGCCAAACGCTCTTCGCTGATTCCAACGCCATTGTCTTCAATGCTAATTTTCACTTCATGGTCGTACGGTTCCACTCGAATCGTGAGCAGACAGTCGCTAACTTTTGGGGAAAGTCCATGGTGAATGGCATTTTCCACGATTGGCTGCAAAGTCAGGACAGGCAATTTGCACTCCAGCAGGGTTTCGTCGATCTCCATGTTCACCTTTAAACGGTTGCTAAATCGGACCTTCTCGATTTCCAAATACGACTTGATTCCGTCCAGTTCTTCCTGCAAGCTGTGATGATTTCCCTTGCTTTTCAAATTGCGCCTGAAGATGTCGCTTAAATGACCGATTAAGTTTCTCGCTTGATCAGGGTTTGTACGACAGTAGGACATAATCGTCCCCAAGGTGTTGAACAGAAAATGCGGGTTGATTTGTGCTTGCAGGGCGCTCACTTCAGCCTGCTTCCGCATTTTCGCTTGATGCTCGATCTCTGCCAGTTCAATTTGGACTGACAGCAGCTTTGCCAAGCCGTCCACTAGCTTCTCGTTGGTCTGGGACGTCTTGGAGGAAGAGGTTTTATAGTAGAATTGCAACGTCCCGATTTTCTGGTTTTGATGATACAACGATGCGGCGCTGATCGTTTTTAGGCGATGCGGACGCGGAAGAGCAAAATCTTTGTCGCACCATACCCCTGTAGGGTGGCTCAAAACAGCCTCCGCTACTTGTGCGCACAGCGTCTCTTTCTGCAAATGATTCTCCAGTTCATGGCCTTTTGCGCTAAGCAGCTTTTCGCGGTCGGTAATGGCGACTGCATCCACTCTGGCCATTTCACGGATCATTTCAGCGGTTTTTTTCGCAGAATGTTCATTTAGTCCCGTACGCAGATGAGGCAACGTCTGGCTTGCAATCGACAAGGCCAGGTCTGCTCCCAATGCGCCGGACTGGTCTTGCATCATTTTGAGATTTTGGAAAACGCGCGTGAAGAGCAGCAGTCCTGCAATGGTCATAATCGTGGTTGGGATCGCGATTTTTACTTCCAGTTCGAGCGCCGCAGGAAAAGGCTTGGCCAAGAAAAGCACCGAAACTTTTTGAATGAACTCGGCTGTAACGCCAATCAATACGATATGCTGCCATTTCAGACGCAGCATATTCATTTTCGTACTAACGATCCCGGCCAAGAAGCCGCTCATTACGGTCGAGATGGCACAGGAGAATGCGGTAAATCCACCTATCGAATAGCGATGAATCCCTCCTATAAGACCGGCCAAAAAACCGACGACAGGCCCCCCGATCAACCCGCCCGCGACGGCACCGACAATGCGCGTATTGGCGAGTGCGTCATCGACCCGTAGCCCATTCTCCGTTCCGATTACCGACAGGAACCCGAACAGAGTAGAGAGGATTACGATCCGCATCCAGTTGTTTTTCCCGTACACGATGTTCCGAAAGTAATCCAGTTGGCCGATGATAAGGGCGATGACTGCGATTACAGAGATGTTTTCAAGCAGTCCCAGAAGCATAGTGATTGTCATAACAGCCCTCCCTATGAAAAAGGGTAGCCCGATCCGGTCGAAAAATCAATGTAACTCGACTGGGTTTTTCGGCAGCTCGGATGCCGTTTTTGCACATCTGGAAGTATTCGATAGATTCTAGCAAAACAAACAACTTAGAATAGAAACAGTTCTTCGAGAATCCATCCGGGTAAATATGTAAACCCTTTCAAAGCAAACGATACCCTTTCATTCTCGGGTAGAGGTAATGGTTTCATTTGTAAGCGGTCCAATTGCGAATGGATTCGGGTCAATCATAAGGAGGGGGCAACAATGAAGTCATCGAGTGATCGTGAAAATACGCGGCGAATCACAAGCAACATCTTTAAAGGTTCACTGGGGAATCTGATTGAATGGTACGACTGGTATGTCTATGCAGCTTTTGCGGTGTATTTCTCGTCTCAGTTTTTTCCAAAGGGCGACGCTACCAGCCAACTGTTGAATACTGCCGCAGTTTTTGCTATCGGATTTTTAATGAGACCGATCGGGAGCTTGCTCCTGGGCCGATACGCTGACCGTCATGGGCGCCGTGCCGCGCTGACGCTGTCTGTTACCATCATGGCGGGTGGTTCTCTGGTGATTGCCGTAACACCAAACTATGAAACGATCGGCGTGTTTGCGCCTATTATTCTCGTTCTTGCCCGACTTCTCCAAGGTCTTTCGCTTGGCGGGGAATACGGAACATCTGCCACGTACTTGTCCGAGATGGCTTCGAGTGGTCGCCGAGGGTTCTATTCTAGCTTCCAGTACGTCACGCTGATTAGTGGACAATTGCTGGCACTGGGTGTGCAAATTATTCTACAGCAAATGCTTCCGGAAGAAGCGATGATGGCATGGGGCTGGCGAATTCCCTTCATCATTGGAGCATTTGGCGCAGTAGCCGTGTTGTGGTTGCGCCGCAGTATGGACGAATCGGAGCAGTATACCAAAATGGAGTCGAAAAACAAGGAAAAGGCGGGTACACTTCGAGAGCTGATGAAGCATCCGAAGGCGGTACTGGCAGTCGTCGGTCTTACGCTCGGGGGAACCATTGCCTTTAACACCTACACGACCTATTTGCAAAAATTCATGGTGATTACGGTAGGAATGCCGAAAGAGGTAGTCAGCTGGATTAACTTTACCGCATTGCTGGTATTCGTCGTCTTGCAGCCGCTTGCTGGTATGCTGTCCGACCGAATTGGACGGCGCCCGTTGTTGATTGGTTTCGGTATTCTTGGAACATTGTGGACCGTACCGATGTTTATGCTTCTGGAACAAACAACTAGCCCATATGTTGCTTTCCTGCTGATGCTGTCTGGTCTTATCATTGTTACTGGTTATACGTCCATCAATGCGATCGTGAAAGCCGAGATGTTTCCAACCGCTATTCGCGCGCTGGGTGTAGGCTTTCCATACGGGGTGACCGTCGCGATCTTTGGAGGAACAGCGGAGTTCATCGCGCTATGGTTCAAAAGCATCGGGAACGAGTCTCTCTTCTATTACTATGTAGCAGCTTGTATTGCCATAAGCCTTCTCGTTTACTGGCGCATGGGTGAGTCCTCGAAAAACTCCCAAATTGAAGCAGAGCTGAATACAGCAAAGGACTAGCATGCTTTCAATCAATAGGTAGCGAACTACATTGTCAAAGCGGTTCGATCCCGTTCTGCCCACCTAAGCATAGAAAACACGATCCAATGGGTCGTGTTTTTGTATTTGGTAGCGTACGGCAATGGTGATCTTTTAAAGAACGCTGAAAAAAATCGCCCAAGAGAACACATGTCTCCTGAGCGATTTTTCCCTTCTTACCCCTGCCCCACAATCTTCTTCAAGCGTCCCACCAGCGGAATGACAATAACCGCTGCTACCACCACCTGCAAAACGTTCCCCGGAATGGAGCCAAACGGCTGAATCCAGTTCCCGTAAAGAATAACCTCAACAAAGTAGTAGCCCACGATCTTAATCACCAATGCAGCGACAACTGCGAGTGCGTACACAAATACCCGATTGCCAGGCACCTTTTCGGCGATGAGGCCAGCTACATAGCCCATTGCACCCACGATGACGAAGGTAAACGGTGCCCATGCTGTCCAACCGGAGATAAGGTCAAAGAGGCCCATACCAAAAGCTCCAGCAATAGCTCCTGTTTTTCTGCCATACACAAAAGCTGCGATTAAAAGAGGCACGTTCCCGAGATGGATGAGGCCACCGTTACCCATGATCGGGAGTCTCAGGTTGATAAACATAGTGGCTGCAAGCGTAAAAGCGATGAAGAGTGCGTTAATAACCAAGGTTTTCGTCTTTGTTGCTTTTCTTGGTGAAAAAGTAGAATCCATATGATAGCCTCTTTCTTATTATTTTTACTATTATCATACTCACAATCAGCTACATAATAAATACACTTTGCACGATTTATTTGCTTAGGTAAATCATTCCAACGAAAGAGATGCGCTAGAGATTGATCTGTTACTGGAAGGAGGCCCCGCATTAAGTTTTTGGAAAGTGTGCAAACGCATCTAGATTAGTAAGAGAATAGGAAAAACTCAAGTCTATTTCAGCTTGAGTTTTTTAGTCACTCTGATTCGTTTTTTTCACCGTAAAGCCTAAGCAAGCCTCTCCCCAAGCTGTTTCACTTTCTCCAGCCATATCTTGCGCTTTTCCTCCGCCGAGGCATTCACCCCACTAATCTCCGTAGTCTTCACAGGCTTAATCCCGCAAAACTTCAAAATGTTGCGTTTCATCACGAGATGTCCGGCTTGCCAGTAGATCAATCTATTGTACCAAGAGGGAGTATCCATGGTCACAATCACATGGGCGGTTTTCCCCGTTAACAGCTTATCCCATAGAGGAGAGCCTTCCCGATATTTATAGGCGAATCCGGGTAATAAGACACGGTCAAAAAATCCCTTCAAGATAGCGGGCATCGTGCCCCACCAAGTCGGATAGACAATGACCAGATGATCCGCCCAACGGATGAGGTCCTGCGCTTCTTTTAGGTCATCCTCCAGCTCTGTTCTTTTCCGATATCCGTACTTCAAATTTGGGTCGAAAGCGATTTGGCTCAAATCAATGGTGCGAATCTGTGCTGCTTTGTCTGCGGCTCCTTGCATATAGGCGTGCGCCAACGCGGAGCAATAGCTCTCGGGATCTGGGTGTCCGATGATAACGAGAATGTTCATTTTCATATCCCCCTGTAGAGTTGATTCCATAACCAACAGATCGTGGTAAACTGAACTGTATTCAGCATATCGTGTGGAATGGAACAGATGAATGATCGAAGGCGCATAAATGTTGTGGATTCACGCAAAGGAGGTTCCGTACTTGGAAAATGCGCATGGGTTTGCGATTTCGATGGTGTATCCGGTTATGAAAACAATTTCCTACAAGAAGCTTGATTTTGAGCGTTTTTGTGATCATATTTCTTTCGACAGTAGCTTGCTTAAGGATGTAGAGGCGCGGATTGATGAATCAGAGCTCGAGCGCTTGATGAAGGAAGCTGCCATTTACACGCAGGATGATCATTTCGGACTACATCAAGGACAGTTAACTGATATTGCCGATCTGGGCATTCTTGGCTATGTCATGATGCATTCGGAAAAAATCGTTGATGCATTGAAAGCTTATCAGCGGTATCACGTGATCCTTTGCAGCGGGTACGAGCTGGATTGGGAAGAGAGGGGGAAGGATGTTTTCCTGCGGTTTCATAGACAAAGTCCTGGGAGCGTATCCCGACATTGCATGGAGGATATGGTCAGCTCCTTGTACCACTTGATCGTCCGTATGAGTCATCGCGCCATTCCGTTACAGTCCATACATTTCACACACGATGCTACGGATGATATCGCTCCGTATTTGAAATTGTTCGGGATGGAGCCTCACTTTGGTGAAGAAGAAAATGGGCTCTTGGTAGGCAAGGAAGTTTTACAATACCCGATCCTGTATTCAGATGTCCGGCTGCGGAAAGCTTTCGAACCAATCGCAGAAGAAATTAGAGAGAGGCTGATGAGAGGGCGGGAATTTTCGGACCGCGTGTTTCAATGGATGATGGGATGTATGCCTGCGGCTTTTCCGACCTTACAGGAGACTGCCGCTGCTTTTCATATGAGTACGAGATCCCTGCAAGCGAAACTAAAGGCAGAGGACACTTCCTATCATGAATTGTCCACGAATGTTCGCAAAGAAATGGCGATGGGGTATTTACAGCAAGCGGAGCATTCGATTGGGGAGATTGCGTACTTGCTGCATTTTTCAGATCCAAGCGCCTTTCAAAATGCTTTCAAGAAATGGACGGGGCTGACACCGGGGCAATATCGGATCAGTCGCCAAGCGCTTGCTATGTAACGGCATGATCGAACACGCTGCGTAAGCGTGTTTTTTTTGTATTGTGGAGCCTTCTCGTTTGACAGGTTGGAAAATCATGGTGTACACTTTTTTTATTCCGACTGTACAGTATAAATAAACGAGGTAAAATCATGCCCAAATTAGGAATGGAACCAAAGCGTCGAGCAGATGTCATCAATGCGACCCTCACTTGTATTAGCAATCACGGGATTGATGGCATGACGCTGGATAAGGTGGCGGAGTATGCGGACTGCTCAAAGGGTGTGGTCACGTATTACTTTAAGAATAAGGATAATTTGACGAGTGAAGCCTTTCAGGCATTTTTGGCCTATTATGGCTTGAAAATCGAAGCTGACATGGAGAGCACCATGACCGCCCAGGAAATGATGGACGTCACGCTTGCACACATCTTGCCGCCATACGTGAATGACAAGGAAAAACGGATCAATGTTTCGCAGCTGGATGGCATCGCTGAGATGTACATCCCGCATGAAGATCAAGCCAGACTCTTTGTCCAATTCTTCTCCAAAGCAGCGTTGGACCCCAAGCTGCAAGAAGTGGTTGCGAAGAGTTATGCGAGAGATTTGCAGGGCATCACCAAGATTTTTGAATATGGCAAGCAAACCGGGCTTATGTCTGTAGAGGATTCACAAAACGCTGCCTACGGACTCATGGCGATGGTTGTGGGCTTGAGCTTCTTTCGAGTGGCGAGCGTTCAGCCAGCAAACGGCGTAGACAACCGATATATTTGTGAGGATTACGTGAGGCAGATGACCAACAGAAAATGAGGAGGGTACACATGAATATTACAAAGGTAGAAGCTGGCGGGAAAAATATTGCCATTGTGAGTGGTAGTGAGGTACTTATCGAGGATGTGCAGTCTGCATTGGACCTGATCGCAACGGTACATTATCAAGCAGACAGTGAGCGTATTGTTCTCAACAAATCATTGCTCAACGAAAGCTTTTTCGATTTGAAAACACGCCTTGCTGGGGAAATCCTTCAGAAGTTCATCAATTATCGGGTGAAAGTGGCAATTGTAGGAGATTTTTCGGTGTACACAAGTAAAAGTCTAAAAGACTTCATCTATGAATCGAACAACGGAAACGACATCTTTTTCTTGCCGACCGAAGAGCAGGCGATTGAGAAGTTAAGCCAGGTGAAATAGAGATGGAGCGGTCGTACACCATGGTGAGCATCCCAGCAGGGCATATCGAATTACGAGACGATCGAATCAAGGCCAAATGGACAACCGAAGTGAACGCTTTTTTACTCGCACCGGTTCCTGTTACGAATGCGTTATACTTCTCGGTTGTACAAAAAGCAGCTGGACCGAGTGACCACCCAGAGGCTCCCGTCGTGAATGTCTCGTGGAACGATGCGATTTCGTTTTGCAACCTACTTTCTCAGCAAGCAGGTCTCACGGAATGCTACTCGATAAGTGAAGATGGTGAGCGTGTCATATGGAACGAGGAAGCGGATGGCTATCGTCTGCCGACAGAGGCGGAATGGCAGTACGCTTGCAAAGCAGGGACGGGCGGTTATCGGTACGGCGAGCTGGATGAGATCGCATGGTACCAAGAGAATGCGGAGGGTACAGCACATGTGGTAGGACAAAAGCTGCCGAATGCGTGGGGGCTCTATGACATGCTCGGAAATGTTTGGGAGTGGTGCTGGGACCTTTACGATGTAAACGTGTATGGCTCCTACCGAATTTTTCGCGGTGGCAGCTGGGCAGAAGAGGCCAGAGGCTGTGGGGCGACGTGCCGCAGACGCAGTCACCCCACGTTTCGAATTGATGATCTAGGCTTTCGTCTTGCCAGAGGGGGTTGCAAAATCCAAAAAAATCCTTTATATTGATTTTAGTTAGATAATCTAATTATATTCAAGGTGGATTATGAGCAGAAAAAACAAGTGTGAGCATACATCCGATCAATTGCCGAAACTTGGTATTCAGCCATATTTGCATCTGATGGAAACAACTGCTCTGCAAAATACGGATCGCAAATTGGCTCATTTGGGATTATTGATGCTATGGCTGGGGGATAACGCCATAGATGTCATTGATTTGAATTTGGAGAAATTCGGCATAACGGAGTGTAAATGGGACGTATTGCTGTTGCTTACGTTACATAAAGACAGAGAACTTATCACCCCCTCTTCACTTGCAGACAGGCTGGGGATTCGGCGTGCTTCTGTTACAGCTTTGCTGGACTGGTTGGAAAAAAGGCACTGGATCATCAGGGAGCAAAGCACGCTGGATGGTCGCAAGATTCATGTCAAAATAACACAAGAAGGCAGAGAATTGGTAACCAGCGTACTGCCAGTTTTTTGGTCTGCTTGCTCCTCCATTATGAGCGAATTAGAAGAGGAAGAACGGATGCTGCTGGAAAAAATCTTGATGAAGTTGAACAACAGCATGGAAGAGAAACTGGGGGTGGGAAGATAAGATCATATTTTTTTGTGAATATAATTAGATAATCTAACTAGAATGTATGTAAATATTTGAAAAAGAGGTGTGCGATGTCACAGCGAAACTACCCACTCATGACGGCAATTCTCTGCTGGTCTGGAATCGTCGTCATGTCGAGCTTATACGTTACGATTCCCCTTATGAGCCTGTTTGCCGATCTTTTCCGTATTACGTTGACACAGGCTGCAGCAGTAGGCAGCGCATTTTCGGTTGGGTTTGCCATTGGGTGCCTGATTTACGGACCGCTGTCCGAAAAGTATGGCCGCAAGAAGGTTATTGTGATCGGGATGATTGCCCTGGCTCTAATTTCTTTGTTGCTTGGCAGTGCAAATGATTTCGTATGGATCATTGTACTCAGGGGCTTGCAAGGTGCTGCCGCTGCTACGTTCTCGCCTGTTGCACTCGCCTATGCTGTGGAAATGTTCCCTGCGGCAAAACGGGTAACGGCAATCGGATTTATCAGCACAGGATTTTTGGCAGCAGGAATCATTGGTCAAGTGCTCAGCACCGTAATGAGTCAACAATACAGTTGGCACGCCGTATTCTATATGCTTGCTGCTATCTATTTCGTGACGCTGTTTGTGGTGATGAGGTGGCTGCCAAAAGAAGAGAGTCCCCTTGCTACCGTTAATATTTGGGAGCCGATTAAGCGAATTCCCTCCCTGTTCAAACAAAAAAATATTGTCTTAAGCTACATAATCGCTCTTGTATTGCTTATGTCATTCGTTAATATGTATACGGTCTTGGGCAGTTATTTGGCGGGATCTAATTTTGGACTTAGCAACAAGGAGATGCTGCTTGTTCGAACGATTGGTGTAGTGGGTATGCTCATTTCTCCGCTGGCGGGCGGGCTGGCAAAACGGTTTGGCTTACGTACCGTGCTCCGCTTCGGATTAGGTCTGGCAGTGGTCAGTATGGCTTCCCTCGGTATGATATCTAACTTGGCTCTTTTGATTGGTACGAGTGTGCTTTTCGTTGCTGGAATTGCGTTATCCGTTCCTTCCGTGATCTCGCTTGTTGGACAGCTAGGGGGAAAATCGCGGGGAATTGCGGTTTCTGTTTATACGTTTATCCTGTTTTCAGGAACAAGTCTTGGGCCGATATTGTCCATCCGATTAATGAATGTTGGAAGCTATGAACTTACTTTTTTCCTGCTTGCAATCGTACTAGGAATTGGTTTGTTGGCTGCATGCCTGATTCGGAGTGATTCCGCAGTTGAAAGTAGTAGCACAAAACCTCCTTCGCCACTAGCTTAGTGGTTGAGGAGGTTTTGCTGTTAGAAACGATGGCTGCTATTGATTATTTTGTTGATTCAGCAAGCGTTCTCGCCGCTTATGCATGGCAATGAAAGCGGCAAATACGAGCAGGAGACATCCTGTGAACAGAAACCCTTCCTCAATGGAGAAGGGCAGCCAACCTAACAGGCCTGAGCCGACGACTACACCGAGAGAGAAGAAGGCGTATAAGTAACCGTGTGCTTTCCCCCGCAATTCTGGCGGCGTCGATTGAATGAGCATTGTATTGACAGAGGGAAACAAGAGAGCAAAGCCGATCCCATATAGTCCTAACATGCAGTACAGCGCCAATGTCGTGTTGGATTGACCAATAAGCAGCTGACTCACGCCCATGAAGCCAATTCCGATGGACATCGTTTTGGAAGGGGCCACACGATCAAAAATCTGGTTGGTCGGAAGCACAAAAAGCAAGACGGCAATGATCCCAAAAGTGCTCATTAATGTACCGCTTAGTTTCGAATCGTATCCAAGCGATTGCACATGCAAGGGCAAAAGATAAGCGATCACACCTTGTGAAAACATGAGCAAAAAGGCACCGCCGTAAGCCTTGATGATCCCAGCATTGAAGATCAAGGCTGAGGTCGGAACGTCCTTCTTAAGCTTCTCTTTCTTGCAAGCCTGAGTGGATCTCAGAAAAATGACGGACAGGATGGTTAGGAAAAAGCCCATAACAGCTACACATGTAAAGACAAAGGGCACGGAGGTTTTGCTTGCCATAATGCCGCTGAATGCAGGTCCGATAATCGCTGCGAGTCCCACAAAGGTACCGGTGAAGGCAACCTTTCGTCCTTGCTGCTCATGTGTCGTGTTATTCGCAGAAAAAGTAAAAGCAGCAGGAACGATCAAACCGGCGACAAATCCGTGAATGATTCGCACGATAATCAACAGAAACGGCTGATCGACGATGTGATACAGCAGCAAGGCACAGCTTGATAAAACCAGTCCGATCAACAGTGGTTTGGATGGACCAACCTTATCTGTCAGTATGCCTGAGATAATATTGCCAAAGGTATTGGCTAGCGAATACAGACCGATGACAAACCCTATAACAAATGAGCTGGCACCTACGGAAGCAGCAAATGTACTCATGACTGGCAGCTGCGAGAACAAATCAAAGAACGAGAAAAAAACGATGGCGTATACGAGCAGGGCATTGTTAAACGGCTTCAGAGGATACACATCCTGTGCCGTTTTCAGTCTGCGATCCAGAAAGAAGTTCCCAAACGGTACAAAAGCGGCGAGTATTGCAGCAAGAGACCAGAGCAGGCTCCATCTCACGCGAATGGCTGCATAGAGTATCGCCAGAGCATACAAGCAAAATATCCCGCCGTGAATACTTCCTATGATGGTTACGGCTTTGTCTAAGCCCCACACGTATTTCAAGGGCATCGCGATGCCCATCAATACTAATAAAGAAAGGCCATCGAGTAGGCCTGTAAGACGTAAAAAGTAAATTGGATGTACCCGCACTTGTGACTCTCCTCATTTTTTATGAAGTGATGCCTCTATCCTACCATTTTTTTTGAGGAAGAAAGTGAACAAATTCGGGTCATTCCTGTGTCGATATCATGAGGGCGACCAATCGCGACACTATCGACAAGTTGATCTTCTGTTTATGAGTGACATTTTATGGGGGAATGCGTACAATTTACATAAGTTTTTGAAGGGATTTCAAGTCATATATCTTACATTTTCAGAGGTGTCCCGATGAAGAAGCAAAATACCGAATCTAGCAAAATCGTTGGTCAAACGGCAGCGGCAGGCTTTCAAGTAGGTGTACGCAGGACGATGCCCATTACCCCGGAACAGGTATGGGCGTTTTTAACCTCGTCCGAAGGTGTGAAATTATGGCTTGGGCATGTATCGAACCTTACCTTTAGTGAGGGGGAGACCTTTACTTCCAGCGATGGCATATCGGGTCAATTTCGTGTTGTAAGACCGTTCCGGCAGTTTCGTTTAAAGTGGTCGATGAAGGAATGGGAAAAGCCGTCCACATTGCAAATCCGACTGTTATCCGACAAGCCTGACCGAACGACAATTAGCTTTCATCAAGAGAATTTGGATCACATGAACACAAGGGAGCAAATGAAGCTTCATTGGGAAGAAGTTCTGAATGAAATCAGGCAAAAGGTCTCCATGATAGAGAGGGAATAAGCTTATAAACGGCACCTCCCGTTTCTATGTTTCACAATGGGGTGCAGTTTTTTTTGGATCACCTATTGTGGAAAGGTAAACCTAACTTCCCTGTTATTGGTATAATTGAGGGAAATAAAATAATTAGGGTGAGATGATGAAATGTTTTCTTTTCATAAAATCAGCAACAATGTTAACAATCATGGGCTGTTATTTTTTCAGCGTACCAACGATGAATGAAAAAGCAGGTATCGTAACAACTGTATTTGCAGCGGGGCCTGCTTCTTATCTAACAAAGGAACAGGCTATCTCACTCATGAAAAAGATACCTATCGATACGAATGGTTACGTTGTGGAAGATATCTATCTTAATGAGACCATCGCTTTGGGGCAAAACGGAGCGGTTTGGACGAGCTATTGGGTCAAAGATAAAAGCGGGAATGAAAGTCTATTCATAGATGTAGACGCAACAACAGGCAATTTGGTCCAGTTTACAAAATCTACAGTTGATAAGCCCAAACAAACGGCTGTGAACATCATTTCAGAAAAAGAGGCTTTGAAAAAGGCAGAAGCATTCGTAAATTCAGTTGCCCCTGAAGTGCAAGGGCATATTTCCAAGGCAAACGAATATCAGGTTGACGATTCCCTTCCTCCGCGGGTAATGGATCATGTTTTTCATTTTGTTCGCGTAGAAAATGACATTCCATTCTTGGAGAACTATCTTCAGGTAATCGTCGATTCTCAAGGTGTAATCGGTTCTTACAGTCGCCAATGGTACAATGGAGAGTTGCCATCTCCTGTTCCAGCCATATCAGCGGAGGAGGCAAATAGACGGTGGGACGAGTCGGTGAAGCCAGCCCTTCATTATGTATATACAGGAGAGCAGATCGGAAAATATGGATTGCCCCATAGAAAAATGGTTTTGGCTTATGCTTACGATGAAAAAGCACCGGTCTTCATCGATGCGATGACGAATCAACCTATGACGATTTTGGGGGAGAGTATTAGTCAACAGTCGCGAATCCCGATCGGAACATCAACCAGAACGTTGGGCAAGGAACAAAAAAGGCTGATGGATGATGAAAAGAGAGAGAAGGCCGACGAGATTGCACGTAAGATGTTCCAAGCCATGCCTGATCGTCAAACAAAGGTTGGGGGCAGTACTGGGATATCATGGAATGGATTTGGGGAGGTTAGCTCCAGTAGTGCAAAGTCTTACTATTATGCTCGTCCAGCCCAAGGAAAAGAAAAGGCAATGAAGTTCCAGTTAGGGATGGATGATTACGGAGAGGTTACGATTTTTTCGGTGGAGGAAGAACATTCTGAAATAGAAAATCGAATCTATCCCAATCCGATTCCTTACGAAAAAGCACAAGCAGCTGCAATCGATTTTATGAAGAAGCTCTATCCTGATCGACAAGGAGAGCTGTATACGATCCATCTTCCGCCAACAGAAGAGAGCAAGAAATGGCTGTTTGAGCGAAATGGCGGCTACTACATTACTTTTGGTTGGTTAAAGCAAGGAATACCTATCCAAGGCCTCGAAACGGGGGTAATCGTCGATCCTGTAAATGGAGAGGTAATGGGGATGCACACTTTTCCTGCCTATCAACCACTCGAGATGATTCAGGTACAAAAACCTAGAATCGATGAACAAAAAGCAAAGCAGGTAGAAAAGGAAAACAAGGAGCTTCGACTTACCTATTTCATGCCATATCCAGAATGGCGACAGGGAACCTATCTGGTTAGTCGTGAGCCAAAGCTGGTTTACAGAATGGTAGGAGACGATGGTGTAGTTGATGCGGATTCTGGAGAATGGGTGAGCTATACGGCTTACAAGCAATCAAAAATTCCAAAGGATATTGCTGCGCACCCTCACTATTTGGCGCTTTTGTACGCTGTGAAAGACGGTTATTTTCCTGTCACAAACAGCAAGCTTGATCCTGATCAGCCTGTCACCCGAGGAGAGTTTCTACGCATTGTGCTCAAAGCCCAGGAGTCCTACGACTTCTTTCCAGACTATTATGAAGTAGCGGGAGAGGAGCGGTTTTTTACGGATATCGATGAAGGTCATCCCCTCTATGAAACCGTGAAAGATGCGATAGAAAGAGGTTTGATACAAGCTAGCACCGGTAATAAGCAATTCGATCCAGATCGCAATCTCACAAACTCGGAAGCAAACGAGATGATTGCCGGGTTGCTACAAGGGAATCGAGAAAAGAAAGGTGTTCTGCCAGTAGTTACAACTGGGCAGCCTACTAAGATTTTGACAAAGGCTGATGTAGCTCGTTTATTGATGGAACTGAAAGCTTATGCGCGAAAAGTATAGAGAAAGAGTAAGAAAAAATTCGTAGAGTATTTTGGAAGAAAGCTCGGTATCGCTACTCGATTCCGAGCTTAATCATTCCTTTGTTCATGATTGGCAGGAGAGTGCACGGAGCTTATCAGTAGCTTCTGATCCATAACTGCACAATGTCTATCTGTAAATCCATTCCGATAAGCTGGATATCCATTGGCCAATAGCGGCCTACCCATGTTCGCGCAAGTATGCCCGTATTTCCCGCAAATCAGCAGCAATCCTGTCTTGTGCATGGCGCAGTGATTTCACGTAAACGACAGGCATTTGTAGCTGCTTGGGACAAGGTTGGTAAAAATGGTAATATATGGTATATCTTATGATAATCTACATCCATTCAAAGAGATTGTGGTGAGGGAGATCCAGCCGATATGCAATTATGTAAGAAGCAATCGCTATTTATCGTCCTTTTTGTACTGTCAGTCTTGTTTGCAAGCTATGCGAGTTATTTAGCCTTTACCAAAACGCTCGTGAACATATATGTAGAGAAAATGCCTGACGGGGCTTGGATCGTTTCAGGCAACGTCGTATCGGAATATGGTGTTATCACTGGGAACTGGTGCTGGATTTGCTTCTCAGGGGAGATCGTATCCCAACTGCTAAAGAACCAACGGTTGTGAGCGTTCAGCAACAGTCGTATAATGTGTACATTTCATGGAACCAACACCCAGCAGCCACGTATTATCAGGTGTCCATGAGAGAATTGAAATCTAATAACCACATTATACCAGAGATTGTATTGGGCAAAGGTACTGATTATTATAGTCTTAAATCTGCGCCAACGGGCGAGTATAGGGTTTGGGTTGGTGCATATGATGGTCATCCTAAATATGGGGGTAGACTGTTAGGGATGCAAGAAAGATATATAAATGTGAACGGTCATACTTCAGTACATCTTGATCCATCACATCTATAATAATTGTTAGTAAAAGGGCCTTAATGAGTGCAATGCATATAGTAGTGTTTTGGTTGAAACTAGAGTCTACTGTAACGATTCGTTTCTAAAATGTAGCTTTGATAAAAAATGCAGTCCAACTCCTTTAGGAGGCGGGCTGCATTTTTTTTGTTTGCTTTTTGTTCATTTCCAATCTATCTGAAAATTGAAGTGAAGTAGATGGGGAATCCTATGATATAGAAGTGGTTGCTGCGGAAGACTCTGATTATGTACATAACCAGCTAGAGGAAGTTCATCGCTTATGCGTAGAGGAAGTCTTTCGCTGAAGTGTCAAATCTCAACTTTTGTATACAGACATTTCATCCGAGTTGAAAAGTCCGTTTACCTCTTCTTTCGTCATGGTCATGCTCCTCTTCAGGGATACATCATGCAAATTCCTTAGATTTCGTTCGAATCCAGCTTTTTTCCTTTTTGGATGCTATTTTTAAGGTTTATATAAGGTTTAAATAAAAATGCTCTAAGGTTCGTTCGCTATGATAAATGCAGTACGAAAAATGAGTTGCATTTGAAAGGATAGCGATATGAAAACCATTCTGGAAGCAATCCGCGTGCAAAAAACATTTGGCACAAAAGGAAATGTGTATACCGCCCTGCAAGATATTAACTTGAAAATACAAGAGGGTGAATTTGTTGGAATCATGGGCCCATCCGGAGCCGGCAAATCAACCTTGCTCAATATTTTTTCGACCATCGATATGCCCTCTTCGGGTGAGGTCGTTATTGCTGATCAAAATATCGTCTACATGAACGAAGAGCAATTATCAGACTTTCGCCGGAATAAGCTGGGCTTTATTTTTCAAGACTATAATCTTCTCGATACGTTGACTGTCAAAGAAAATATTTTGCTGCCGCTGGCCTTGTCGAAGGTGCCAGCCGCTGAAATCGAGAAGCGAGTCAACGAGATAGCGGACACGTTCGGCATTCGGGAAATCTTAGACAAATACCCTTACCATATTTCAGGGGGTCAAAAACAACGGACAGCGGCTTCGCGGGCCATCGTGGCAAATCCAAGCCTCATTTTGGCGGACGAGCCCACAGGTGCGCTTGATTCCAAATCGGCAGCAAGCTTGCTAGAAAGCTTAAGCGGACTCAATGAAACCAATCAATCTACGATTCTGATGGTCACGCATGATGCGCATGCAGCGAGTTACTGCAAACGGGTTATTTTCATCAAGGATGGTCAGCTCTTTACCGAGCTCCACAAAGAAAAGCAGTCCCGGAAGGAGTTTTTCCAAAAGATACTGGAGATTCTTGCTTCGCTTGGGGGTGGGTATCATGACGCTCTTTAGCATTGCCAGAAAAAATATCCGAAAAAATTTCACCAACTATTTTATCTATTTTGCTTCGATGATTTTTAGTATTGTGATTTACTTCACGTTCGTTTCCTTAAAGTATGACGATACGATTCAGCTGGCCACCGAAGGGTCGAATAAAATCAGTTCTGTATTTAGCGGAGCGTCGGTCGTGTTAATGATCTTCGTGGCCATCTTTATCTGGTATTCCAACGCATTCTTCACACGTAAACGAAAAAAGGAGGTCGGGCTTTACTCCTTGCTCGGCGTACGCAAAAAGCAGATCGGCCGCATGCTTTTTTACGAGAACTTCATAATGGGAATCATCGCGCTCCTGATTGGAATTGCTCTTGGTTCAGTGTTGTCCAAGTTTTTTGTTGCGGTATTAATGAAGGTCATGGGTTATGATGCCATCGCTAGTTTCTCTGTTTCATCCGAGGCAATTATAAACACGATCACCGTCTTCTTAATCATTACGTTCATCAATTCGCTCCAAGGCTATCGGTTAATTTATCGGTTCAAATTAATCGAACTCTTTCGCGCGGATCAAGAAAGCGAAAAAGAACCAAAAACATCTTGGATCACTGCTATCTTATCGGTTACGTTGATTGGCTTCGGTTATTGGCTTACGCTGCAAAACATCTTTGAGTCAGCGATATGGAGAAAAGTAGGGATAATGGCAACGCCGCTCCTCATCTTATTAACCGTCATTCTCGGAACGTATCTCCTATTTGGTGTTTTCAGCGTTACGCTATTGAAAAGGTTAAGAAACCATAAGAAGAGTTATTGGAATGGCATTAACGTAATTGGGATTTCTCAGCTGCTGTACCGAATGAAAGGAAATGCCCGCACGTTAACCATCATTGCTGTACTAAGCGCCACGACGCTCACGTCTGTTGGAACGGCATACAGCTTGTATTACAACAATAGAAGCACTGTCGAAAAGGTGAATCCGAACAGCATGATGTTTATCGCTACGGACAGACATTTGACCAAACAGGTGGAGGATTTGATATCGAAGCATCCCGATCATGAAGTTCTTTATCATCGAACCATTCCGGTTATTCAGATGGATGTAAATACTGGTGAACTGGATGATGGAAGTAATGAACGGACATATACCGTGATGTCAAATCGGGAATTCAACCAATTGAGCCAATTACAAGGGAAAGATGATGTGATTTCCTTACAAGCCCAGGAAGCCATTTTATTAGACCCCTTTTACCTCGAGGGTATTTCCCCTCAATATGTCGGGAAAAGGCTCCCTTTAAAAGCGAAGGGCGGCGAAGAGACTATAACGATTAAGGATCGAAAGGATTACAACGTCTTGAATCTGCAAACAGTCTTTTCGACGATCGTCGTCAGCGATGAGCTGTTCGTCCGCTTGCAACAAGAAGCGAATCAGGAGAGCTTGGTAGCATATGCCATTTCACAGGAAGATCAGGCCAAGCAATTAACCAAAGAGATTCAAGCGATCTTGCCCGAAAAAGCAAGATTTGCGAGCTTCTATCAGGACTATGCACAAGGATTGGAAACTTCTGGCTTGCTCATTTTTATGGGCGGATTTCTGGGACTCGTTTTCCTGGCTGCAACTGGTAGCATCATTTACTTTAAACAGCTAACGGAAGCCCATGCAGACAAAGGGCGATATGAGATTTTATACAAAATTGGCGTTAGAAAAAAAGAAATCAAAAAAACCATTGCCAAACAAGTCTTGTTCATCTTCGCGCTTCCCTTGCTGGCTGGTATCGCGCATAGTGCCGTCGCTCTAACGCCTTTATCGCGGATGTTGCAAATGAACTTAGTCGTTCCTGTCGTGATTTGTATGGCGATCTATACATGCATGTACGCTGCCTACTACTTCTTGACCGTTCATGCGTACTACAAAATCGTAACGAAAACAAAATCGTAAACGTTTAAAGGAGACTATCTATGAAAAAGACAACCATCATCGTTTTATCAGTCATACTTGCTCTTATAATAGGAGCTGTACTCTTGCTTCAAAACGTGAATTTTAACAGATTGGGTGCGGATGAGTATTATGTTCAGATTAATAAAGAAGGGAAAAAGAATGAAGTTACACTGGATAGCGGGGAGAAGTTTGTCTCGTACGATTATACGCTGCAAGCCTATAACGCAAATGGCGAAGAAAAAACACTCAGCTTTATGGCGATGAAAGAGCTGCGTAAAGATGCCTATCTGTGCGTATTCGTAAAAGAAGAAAAAAGAGTTACCTCCTATCAGGAAGTGAAAGTGGACGAACTGCCTGATAAAGCGAAAGAAAAATTGGCAATCCAGCAATAAGCTAAAGAACGTAGAAGATTATGCCGAAATCATTCAAGGATGGTTTCGGTGTATCTTTGTTTGTTCAAGGAAAGGATAAGCAATAATTCCAGCTTTGGTAGGGGGCTTCTACATGAGCAAAGTACTGATTGTGGACGATGAAGAGGATATCGTCAGATTGTTGAAAACGGTTCTGATCAAGGAAGGCATCGAGAATGTATACACGGCTTCAACGGCAGCCGAAGGATTCGGGCAGTTTCAAGACAAGCATCCAGATGTTGTGATTTTGGATATTATGCTTCCAGACGGGGAAGGCTATGACGTATGCAAAAAGATCAGAAGCATCTCACATGTCCCGATCTTGTTTCTATCCGCAAAAACGGAAGAGGTGGATAAACTAGTAGGCTTAGCCATCGGCGGTGACGACTATATAGGCAAACCATTTAGTCCGAAAGAAGTGGCCTATCGAGTGAAAGCACAGTTAAGAAGAGCTGAATATCAGCAAGTTCAAGTAAAGGCGGATCCTGTCATTAAGGTCGGCCCATTTGTCTTTGATGAAGAAAAGGTCGAGTTGCGAAAGCATGGAACCATCATCGAATTGAAACCGAAAGAGCTGGGGCTGTTCACCCATTTGCTCAAGCATCCTAACCAAATTATCAGCAAAGAAAAGCTGTACTACCAAGTGTGGGGTGAAGATTTCTTTGGTTTTGACAATACTGTGATGGTACACATCAGAAAATTACGAGAGAAAATAGAGGATGACCCTTCCAATCCAACATACCTGTTAACGGTGAAGGGCTTGGGATATAAGCTGGCGGTAAAGGATGAATAGTGGATGAATTGGAGGGTGACTGGGAGATTTCTGGCGTCTGTTGTTTTGATTGTCATCTTGGTTGTACTAAGCAATATTGTTCTTCTTGTTTTGTCGATCGTGGTCACCACACAAACGGGTTGGGATGAAACTGCAATAAGCGAGAAAGGAAACTCTGCTGAAGCAATAACTAGTCGTTTCCATGAGCAAATTATCATTTCGAATCATCAGGCGACGCTTACAGACAAAGGGAAAGCCGAGCTGGATCAGCATAACGCATGGATACAAATTCTAGACGAAGATGGCAAACAGATCTTTGGCTATCGATTGCCGGTGGGTATAAAAGAAAAATATACGCCCATAGACATTATCCAGATGTACAAATACAAAGAAATTGATAGGAACACGATGGTGTTTATTGGTGAGAAGCAAACAGGTTCTAGCCATTATAGTTACTTTATCGGGTTTCAAAATCGAAATTTGCAAAGATACGTATTGGCCTATGATATTCAGGAGGTCGTGCAAGTTTTTAACATAGGAAGCATTCTCGTTCTGACCGTCGACGGATTGATCGCGCTGATCGTTGGATATTTTTTTAGCAAAAGACTAACGAAACCACTGCTGTCACTCATAGAGGGAATTAGAAAGCTCGCTAATAAGGAATACCACATCAACTATGAACCGATTGGCATCTATAAAGATGTTTTCTATAATGTCAATTATTTATCATATGAACTAAGAGCGGCGGAAAATGAAAGAAAAAAATTAGATACAATGAGAGAAGAGTGGATCGGCAATGTCTCTCACGATTTAAAAACGCCATTAGCGTCGATCCAAGGCTACGCAGAAATGATGAAAGACACCGAGTATGACTTTTCGTGTGAGGAAATGAGAGAGTTTGCGGAGATTATTGAACGAAAGTCATTGTACTTGAAAGACGTCATTGAGGATTTGAATTTATCTGCCCGCCTAAAAAATAAAGAATTACGCTTGCACAAATCAAATAAGAACATCGTGACCCTCTTACGTAATGTCGTCATTGATACATTGAACGATGCGAGATATGCAGACAGGAACATGGAATTCCAATTTAGCGATGAAATGATCAAAGTGGATATGGATGAAATTCTGATTCGTAGAGCGATCACCAATTTGATCTACAATGCCATCGTCCATAATGACCCTTCCGTCCTTATCAAAGTAAGTGTAGAGAAAGGTCAGCGCACACTGATCAGAATCGAGGACAACGGCAAAGGAATGAAAGAGCAGGAGCTCGATCGAATCTTTGACCGTTACTACCGGGGGACGAATACTGGAGAGCTGCACAAAGGCTCCGGGCTGGGTATGGCCATTGCGCGGGATATTATTGTGGCGCACGGTGGAGAAATAAAGGTGAATAGTTTATTGGGGCTAGGAACAAAGATTGAAATCCAACTATGAAAAAGGCTGCTACTCAGCTACTCAACAGGTAAAAGGAGTACTCTTATGTCATCGTACGTATTTCCCATTCAATATGCTTTTCTTGTTTTTATGCTAGGTTCTTATTTATTGTTTGTTCCCTGGCTCATTTACACGTATAGAAAAGATGGGTTTTTTAGCTGGTGGAGATTCATTTTAAACGCCTCCTTTCTTTTTTATTTGCTTTGCTCTTTGTTTTTGGTGTTGCTTCCTTTGCCAGACACGAGGGATACTTGCGCGATGCAAGCAGAGAATACGGTTTATTATTCGTTGATTCCCTTTACCTTTGTCGGTGATATACTCAAGGAAACTTCGATAGTATGGTCCCGCCCATCCAGCTATATTCAACTCATATTAGAGCGAGCTTTCTTGCAAGCCGCATTTAATTTTTTGCTACTGCTACCCTTTGGCGTTTATCTCCGGTACTTTTTCCAGAAGCGGGAATATTGGAAACGGGCTTTGGGGCTTGGTTTTGGGTTGTCGCTTTTCTTTGAGGTCACACAATTAACAGGGATTTATGGCATTTATAATTGTCCCTATCGACTGTTCGACGTCGATGATCTTATGCTCAACAGCAGCGGTGCATTATTTGGATTTCTCATTGCTCCGATCATACTAGCTTTGTTTCCGTCCAATAAAAGCATAGAAGCGAAAAGAGAAAGTGTTATGGAGAGTGGTATCGTCCTCCCTGTACCACAATTGCTGGCGTTGTTGATCGACAGTATCGCAGTTGAGTTCTTCTCGGATTTGTTTGACTTTCTTCTTCCGATTGGCTGGCTGACAGAGGTGATCAGTACCTCGCTCGGTATGCTGCTTTGCTTCTATTTCATTCCAATTTTATGGAATGGAAAGACGATTGGATCGGCGATTTTGCGGTTCAGACTGGTGAACGAAGATTCCGGTAAGCCATCCGGAATTGCTTTATTCAAGCGATTTCTTGCGCTGTATTTTACTTGGTTTTTCATGTACACCTCGAGTGCAATCAGTCAAATAGGGAGTTTAACGGAGTCGGCGTTTTATCCCTTTCTTTTCCTTTTCTCCTTTGGGGTCTTCGTACTGATTTCGCTTGTACTCCTCATTCACGGTCTGCTCGTGGTGTTTTCCGGCGGCAGACGCAGGTTTTATTTTGACTTTGCGTCCAGAATAAGACCAACTCGAAAGTGAATCCAAGAGAGGGTACGCAGGATTTTTCTGTTAGATGTGGTAGGATATACGGTAAGAAAAAAATGTAAAAAAAGAGGTGTGACGATGGTAGAAGAGTTGTCGAATTACCTAAAGGCATGTGACATAGAAGTGGTTGCTGCGGAGGATTTCACGGTACCTGCTACAAAGGTAGATAAGCACAGCATCTTGGTCCTGCCTAGCTTTAATATACTAGAGATGATAGAAGAAGCGGTAGACGAAGAAGGATCACTCTCTGATTATGTACATAACCAGCTAGAGGAAGTTCATCGCCTATCCGTGGAGGAAGTCTTTCAGCGAATTGTCAAATCTCGACTTTTGTATACAGACCTTTCATCCGAGTTGAAAAACTTGGATGGGAAAAACTTTGAAGAGATCTATCGGGCATATTCTCTGATATGGGAAGGCCAGGAGCTACTCGATGAACAACTCAGTGAGACAGAGACCGAGTCCTTTCTCATTAGTGATAAATGGGTGCAGGATCGATTAGAAGATGATGCCCTGATTGTCCTAGAATTACCGCAAACATCTGGTTATGAAGCACCGTTGTGGGTCCCAATGGGCGGCTATAATGAATGCCCACTGCCCGTCTACCAGTCCGTTATCGTCAAGCACTGGCAGGAGGTGTATGGGATCAAGATTCTCGCTGTGACAGAGGATACTTGGATTTTTCAAGCCGGCTCAAGACCGCAGACCTACCAGGAGGCACTAAAGCTGGCACAAGAGCATTTCATCTTTTGTCAGTACGTTTTGGATGAGTTTCCTTCATTAGGGCATTACGCCAATTATTTAATGAAACAGGAGGTGTGGCATTTTTGGTGGGATTAGCTCGCCATATTCCTGAAATATCTCCCGTGTTCCGGCAATAAACATAACAAGATACCAAAGAACACTGGGGGAAGGAATGAGCAAATCATGCCTCAAGGAATACATGATGTGGAGCTAAACCAGCCCATCGGGGCGGTATGGCAGTTTGTGAGTATAGTGGAGAATTGGGTTCCACTGGTACCTGGCTACATCAGCCACGAGGTAATCAATGAACGTCGTGTCGCTTGGACGTTTACAGGCGATATCGGCATCATGAAGAAGACGATCAGCCTGCAAGTGGATATCACTGAATGGACTCCGCCAACTGAGGTGAGATTCAACCTGACAGGGATCAGCGGGAATTTTACTGGAGAAGGTTATTTCAAAGCGAAGGCACTGAGTGAGACGCGGACGAAAATGACGGGGTGTCTGGATATCACCGCCCATGGTGTGAAGGGCCCCATGATTAATTCCATTCTGAAATCCAATCTGCCCAAGACAACGAGGGAGCTCGTGGAGGCTATTGGAAAACGTATAACGAGATAGCATCCTTGCCACTAAAATGAAAACACGCCAGCTCGGCGTGTTTTTTTGTGTCATGCACGTTTGGGAGCAATAATGGAGGCGGCGCCGGATGTGCAGGAAAAGATCAACTACCAGATGCTTACCTTTGCCCTCCATGGAAATCTGGTGCACTTTGCTGCTTTCAAAAATCAGATCGGTTTTTACCCATCTCCAAGCGGAATAGAGGAGAGGAAAATTGCAATTTCCGCTCGATCAGCCCATTTACGTTCAAGCCCTACTCATTTCTCCACGCAAGTGCCAGTGTCCCCATCCCAGCATGTGCCCCAATCGTGGAACTGATCGGTCCAACCAACACCTCGACATCGGAGTATTTGCTCTGAATTTTCTCTTTCAGTTCCAGCGCTTTTTCCAAGACGTTGCCATGCAAAATCTGCACGTGCTTCACGGTGTAACTCTGTTTGGCCTTCTCCAGCTGTTCCAGCATGCGCTTGACTGCTTTCCCTTCGGTACGAACCTTTTCATATACCTCAAACAACCCATCTTTAATTTGGAAAATCGGCTTGATCTGAAGCAGATTGCCGATGAAATATTGCAAACCGGTCATTCGGCCGCCCTTGTAAAATTGGTCGAGACTGCCAACTAGGATATAGTTCTCAAACTTTTTGTATTCCTCTCGCAAGGAAGCCGCAATCTCCTGATAGCCTTTTCCTTCTTTGGCTTGCTCGATTCCGTTTAAGATAATTGAGGTAATTGGGTACGACATCAGCTTGGAATCTACCGACTCGACAGGGAAATCTACCATCTTGGCTGCCGTTGCACTTGTATTGTAGGTCCCGCTCAGATCAGAGGAGAGGTGGACAGCAATCGCGCATTCATACTCTTCCTTTAATCGTTCGTAGAGCGTCACAAATTTTCCTAAGGAAGGCTGCGACGTTTTGGGAGCATAATTGGCCTGCACAATTTTTTGATAAAGCTGTTCAGGCGCTAAATCAATGCCATCTGCATAAGTGCCATCTTCAAAGATAATCTCCAGTGGAACGACGTAGATGTCATGCGCTCCCATGATGTGGTCAGGTATGAGTGCGGTACTGTCTGTAACCCAGGCAATTTTTTTCTTCAAGGAAACATGTCCTCCCCCAATTTAGTAGAAACCTTGCTATCTCTTTACTCTCGAAAGCTTTGGGTCATGGTTGTCCGATCCTGACGATGTATAAGCAAACTCGCATATACGTATCATAATACGGAAACTGTCGTTTTTTGTCGTAAATAGAAGAAGTTTTCTTGAACAAATGAAAAATCCCATGTTTCTTCGAGAGGAAGAGACATGGGATTTAGGATTTGTATCGTCTACTCAATCAACGGCTTGATTTTGGGAAACACCTTCAATGCTGTCTTGTAAAACACATCCTCGTGATACTCTACGGGGATCAGCTCCTGTACAAACTGGATATACGACTTCACTGGTGCCAGCGGCCAGTCTGTTCCGAACAAAAACTTGTCGTAATGATCACAATAGGTGATCGCGTGACGCAGATGGGAGAAGAAGAGAGGGGAGTCCGCAAGTCGCTTGCAATTGGCTGCGTCACCGACCATTAAGCCGGAGAGATCTGCAAACATATTGCGGTTTTTATAAACAACTTCTGCTCCATCGAGTACCCACGGATCGCCAAAATGGGCCATCATGAAATTGACGTCTCGATGCTTCACCGCCACCTCGTCCAGTGTGAGAGGGTGAGAGTATTTTAAGAGCCCGCGCTCTGAGTACGTATCGCCGGTGTGAAAGACGACAGGCATCTGGTATTTGGCTGCGAGCGCATAGACGGGATCGTAGACGCTATCGTAGGCGTAGAAGGGATAGTAGCCTAGATAGATTTTCAACCCGACCACGTTGGGCTTTTGCAGGTCAGCTTCCAAGCGTGCCACTGCTGCCTCATCCAGCTTGAAAGGGTTGATTCCCAGGCAATAGACGAACTGTGGCGGCAACTCATCTGTCAGGTCTAGTCCCATGGGAGTGTCAGCTTCCACATCGGGAAAGCCGTCTGGCTGAGTCTCTGTCAAGCCCATGCCTATCCCAAGAACCACGCCATTCTCAGCATATTCTTGCAAGAGACCAGCGACGGAGTAATGGACAAACGACTTTTCTGCCGCTGTCCGCTTGAATTCCTCAATATGGGATAAATGCATGTGCGCATCAATGATTTTCATTGTGAAGCCTCCCTTATTTGGCAAAGCGTATCCCCCGCAAGTCCGATAAGGCATTGGATGGAAGCGTTCTGTCGGCAAACAGGAAAAAGACAGGCGGAGTAAAGGTCTTGCTGTTGTTTGGCAGATTCAGTTCGTGTATGACAGACGCTACTGCCACTTCCTTGTTTGCGTAAACTTGAAGGTCCACAATATCGAGGTCGGTAACGATATGCATCTGATCCTTGCTGGAAGCTCGCCCGAGGACATAATCCGAAACTTCAAGGACATCTAATTCACCTTGTGCCAGCTTGTAGCTGAGCTCCTCGCCATTCGTATCGACGGTTTTCAGCCATACCGCCTCGTCCTCGGTTCCTGGCTGCAAAAAGATGTCCGTGGCCAATCCCTTTCCGGCAAAGTACGTTCCGGTATTCTGCTCGATTTCTACTGTGTGACAGAGAACAGGTACTCCTGGCAACAGCAAGAAATACTGGTGGCAAGTCAACCCGCGATACTTCTCCTGCTTTTTCACATGGTAGCTCACCTTGATTCCCTGCCATGTATTTTGCTTGTTGTCGATTAGCTCGACAAAGGAAGCAGTACGCTCTTCCTTAACCAGTGAAAACGCGCTTAGCTCCTCAAGATAGTTACCGATTCCACCTGTCCACGGATTCCACCAAGATTTCGGCTGCCGCTCAGGGAACGAGCTATCCAGCCACTCCTGCCCATTGCTTGTGAGCGAGTAGAGAGTCGGAGCAAAATCTGGAGCGGCTTTGATCCGCAATCGTCCATTGTCGGCGATATAGACCTGCTGTCCCTCTTCCACTGTTTGCTCCTGGATGACCTTGCCTTGCCCGATTGGGAAAATCGCGCTCTGCAAATGCGATACATGCGTGGCAAAACGTCCCTCTACTTGCACGAGGTCATATGGTTTTTCCGGCGTCATGAAGGAGAAGCCAGATTCCGTCTCTTCCTCATCTTCTGTAAAGCTCTGCGTTTGTTCGGAAGCCGGCTCACTCAAAAGGGATGCCATCAGTTCTCCGTCCAAGTACTGCTGCTTGTACTCTTTCACCTGCACATCCAGTTCCTTGCTTGTGACAAACGGATTTTGCCCATTAGCGTTCAACTCCAGGTGAGAGGTCAAGATCAGGTCTGCTGGCATAGGTTCTTTACGGGCAAAGGCACGGAACTCTTTCCAGTCCGCATAGCCCCCATGCGAGAAGTGGAAGGGGCCGAACGATTTTTTTTCATGTGGAGCAAGCATGCCAAGATTGGTTTCCAGTGTGAGGCACCAGCCTTGAATGTCAAAACGGTATTCAGGAGGCCAGCACATTCCCCATGGAGCCGTTTCATCCTGTGTAAACAGCCAGTTTTCACTAACTAACTCAGCATCCCAATAATCCATATCGCTGCCGTAGGAGGATGGTGTTTCAACATAACGGCCTTGGTACGGCACAATGGGGCGATGAAAACGGTGACTAAATCCTTGGTTAAGCCAAAGCTCAGTAGTCAGCTTGTCAGCAGAGCTGTTTTCTATCTCCAATCCGTGTTCAACGGTACCATCTCCGAACAGGAGCGTTTTGCTAACCAGTGCAATTTGCGGGTATGCCCCGGAACGATATGTCGCACAGATTCCGATCGCTCCCTTTTCCACGATAAACGCAACACTCTCGGCACGCTTCTTCGAGAACTCGCTGGAAAACGGTTTGCCCAGCTTCGGATAGAGGAGGTTGGTTGGATCTCCACCTGTCCCGCCGACAACGGTCATCTCATTATCTTCTTTGTTCAAGTAGAGCATATGGCGGCCATGGTGAACTTGCCAGGCCTGTTCCGTTTCTCCCGCCACCATCGCACCAAGTCCTGTAAAGGCAGCTCCGATTTTTTTGGCAAAAGAAACCGATCTACCGTCTGTGAGCTTTGCCTCCACCTGGACGTTGGCTTCGTAAAAGCCGTGTTCATACAGGTCAGCGTGAAGTGGAAGCGAAATGCGCTCTTTTCCGGGCAGTTTCAATGTGTGGCGGTGCTCCTGTAAGCCGAAAAATGAACATGCGGGCAGCTCGAATGTAAATGTGACTTCTTCCTCGAAGTTGTTTTCCACGTCCAAATAAAACAGCTTTGTCTGTCCTGGATAGGAGAGACCAGGTACATGCAAGGAAAGGGTAGCAGGAAACTTGGGAAGGATTCCTACCTCAAACAGAGCTGCCTTGCCGTTGATCAGCAGGTGGGTGCAGACACGCGGATGCGTGCGCCAGATGCTTTGCTCTTCTGTGATTGGATCGACAAAAAAGTTTGCAGACAGCGTGGTTTCCCCTGTCACAGCCAGCTCGTGCTGATAATCAAAGCGGATCGTGTCGCTCGGTTGCCCGTTTAACGAAATCTGTAATGGCTTGCCTGATTTGTTGACGATCCGGTAGTGAATCTGATACTCCCGTCCAAAGACCAGCTCCAGCTTTTCCGCTTCGGCAGACACGAGATAATCTTCCGTCTCGATGAGGCGCATGCCTCTACCGCGCCGTTCAAACTCCACGCGCAAGCTCTTGTCTCCTTTTGCCCAGGAGTATGTGAAGTAATCAAAGCCATTTTCCTTGCGTCCATCTGGTTCTACAACAATCTCCCTCGTGGAGTCCTGATACCAGTCAAGCTCCTCAAAATAGTGGGCGATGGCTTCGGTACGAAGCACAGAAGGAATCATGTTCATCAGATGGGTGGCGTCGTCCCGGTCTTCCCAGAAAAAGCCGAACTTCTTATACAACGGAACAGCCTTCGTGTTTCCTGACCATGTATACAGATCAAGTCTCGGCCAGCCGAGCTCAATCGTTTTTTCCAGTACGCATGAAAGCAGCATCCGGCCGACTTTTTTTCCGTGATAGTCGGGACGTACATTGAGCAACGGGATGTAGAGGGCACCGGTATCTTCCTGATATTCTGCCAGGCTGCAATAACCAACGACCGTTTCACCTTCCATTGCCAGATAGACCATGATAGCGTCAGAGGCTGCTTCTTCTTGTCTGATTTGTTCAGCTGTCGTAATTGAATTTCCGCCACCCCAGCTATCTCGGCTGGCATTCCACATATCTGCGACCGCTGCTGCTAGCTCAGGGCGGTAGGTGACAATTGAAATTGATGCTTCCATGCTTGTGAACACCTCGATTGTATTGTTAAATTATGTATCCTCTAGGAGAAGTACGTTTGATTAATAGAATTGTTTCTAGTTTTCGGAAAAAAGAATCAGAGCATGTGCAAAAAAGCACCAGCTCTTACATTTCGATCGATTGCCTGAAAGGTGACAGCATAGCCGGTAATCCCCCGAACACCAACCGTTGCAACTAATTCAACACGATTGGGTTGGGAATTTCTCGAGGGGATTCTGATTCGGATGGTGGCGAGACGAGACGAGACCTTCCTGGCGAGCGTCTGATTGTAAAGGAATTTGCCAAGTTGAATCTACGACGAGGCTGAACGGCTGCTTTATCGAGAATACGTGCCAATAAAATCACCCCCTCTTACCTTGATCTCTCAAATTATGTTGGACAACGGGAGAGTGATTGGACGAGTACACGATGCTTCTCGAAATTATGGCATCTATCTGATAGACGAAAGGACCTTTTGATAGGCTTGCTGGTAGGTGTAGGATAAGTTTGGTATATTTTCTAGAGGGATATGCGTCAGTCGCAATATTCGTTTTTAGGGAAATGACAGTGCATTGGAAGATTGTCAGCCACGGGAGGAATGACTATGAATTACATCATCTTTGACCTGGAAGCTACGTGCTGGGAAAACGACAGGACGAAACAAAATGAAATCATAGAAATTGGAGCGGTAAAGCTGAATGAGAACCTTGCCGTGATCGGTGAGTTTCAAACTTTTATCAAGCCAAAGCTAAACCCTATTCTCTCAGACTTTTGCAAAAAATTAACATCCATTTCTCAAAAAGAGGTGGATCAAGCACCGAGCTTTGGTGAAGCAATCAGCCACTTTCAAAACTGGATAGGCAGTGAGTATCACCTTTGTTCATGGGGCTTCTACGACAAAAAGCAACTGAAATTGGATTGTGAATTACACCATGTGCCGTCAAGCTGGATTCGTCACCATATCAGCATCAAGCACCAACACGGCAAAATGATTGGAGCCGAGCGAGGTGTCGGGATGGGGAAGGCATTGCAGATGTTGAATATCCCTCTCGAAGGTACGCATCATCGTGGAATAGATGATGCCAGAAACATCGCTAAAATATTCGTCAAAATATTTGATCGGTTGAAGTTCTCCTGATCGTCCACCATACGCAAGTCATAATAAATGTGAAATTAAGGTAACGATAAGGTGCGATTTAGAACCCATTAAGCTTAGCTCGTTACAATCAGGCTTGAGGTGATAGTCATGGAGCTAAAGCAGAACCGCGTTCGCATCATCGATGGCTTACGGGGATTTAGTTTAGTAGGGATTTTGATGGCGAATATGCTGATTTTTCAGTATGGGATTTGGGGAAGCCAAGAAATGGATTTATACGCCCTCCCCGATTATGAAATGACTGTTTATAAGCTTGTGAAAATATTTGTGGAAGGCAGCTTTATGCCGATTTTTGCCTTCATGTTTGGTTTTGGCATGATCAAGATGCAGCAAAGCTTGGCTGCCAAAGGCTTGAGACAAAAACGCTATCTTACCCGCAGGTTTTTGATGCTGATCGGACTTGGTCTCCTTCATTCGTACTTCCTGTGGGAAGGGGATATCTTGGGGTTTTATGGCATGACGGGCTTCTTTCTGTTACTGTTCATGAACCGTAAACCGAAAACACTGCTCATTTGGGGGATTGTCTTACTCGGCCTCATCAGTTTAATGGGGCTTGCGCCAAATGATCCGAATGATCCTGCGAGTATTACTGATTCTGCCCGTATGGAAGCTTATGTGGTCAAAACCATGACCGTTTATGGCACGGGAACATACGAGGAGATCGTGCATCACAGAAGCAATGAAGATCCGCTTGGTTTGCCAGAATACATGATGTTTGCTTTACTGTTGTTCGCGCCGCTTATGAGCGCACCCATGTTCCTTTTTGGGATGTATGCAGCGAAGCGTAGGTGGTTCGAGAAACCAGAGGATGAACGAGCTGCGTATCTTCGAAACATGCTGATCTTCTTGCCAGCGGGACTTTTGTTAAAAGCGCTACATGTGTATCTGCCGGAAGCTTCGTGGAGTGGTATTGGTGAGTTATTAGGGGAAACGATCCTTTCCATCGGTTACATTTTCGCTTTTGTTTGGTTCTTTTCCAGAAGCACGGAATCAGCTTGGCTGCCAAGGTTTCAAGCTGTGGGGAAACTCTCTTTAACCAATTACCTTTTGCAAACCGTCATTTGTACAACAATCTTCTATGGATATGGACTCGGATGGTTCGGAAAGATCGGGGTATTGGCTGGTTGCGGATTAGCGATCGTGATTTATGTGGGACAGCTTTTCTTAAGCCCGCTGTATCTAAAGCGATTCCGTTATGGTCCAGTGGAACGACTATTGCGTATGTGGACGTATTATTCGTTCTCCGGCGAGACTAAGCAACGCCCGGAAAAACCTATTTCTGCTTAGCATCATAAAATAAAAACCAAGCAGCTGCTCTATTGGCTACTTGGTTTTTTGTTTGTTTTTTGGCCTCTAAAAATATGAATCCTCTTATCGGTCTCCATCATACAATGTAAATGGTTGGGAAAAAGATGATCAGATGGGTCATCGTAAAGAACGGAGGATGGGAATTGGGACGTTTTCAAAGAGCCGTAACGAGTCTGGTTTTCTTTAGCCTCTTTTGCTTGATCTTCCAAGCATCCATATTCGTGCCTGTAAGCCAAGCAGCAAGTGCAGAGGAAACACCTACCGCGGTAGAATCCACTGTAGATCTTCGTCACTTACAAGGAAAAGTCGATGACATTAACGCCGAGAATTTAGTCCAGGAAAAATATACGCCCGAGAGCTGGAGCAAGCTTGTAAATGCGTTGGATGCTGCAAAAGCCGTACTGACGAAGCCAAACGTCACCCAAGCAGAAATCGATGGTGCCTTGTCCGTGTTAGTCACAGCAAGAGAAGGGCTGAAGAAGCAGGAAGGTACAGTCGACAAAAGTAAACTGCAAACGAAAGTAGAGGAAATTGCAGTGGAAAAGCTGCAAGAAAAGGATTACACGAGGGCCAGTTGGAAAGAGCTGCAAAATAGACTGGGGCAGGCTTACTTTGTGCTGGATGATCCGCAAGCGAGCCAGATTATCGTGGATGTTGCTCTCGAGAAGCTGATCAAAGCGAGACAAGACTTGAAGAGACAAGATGACGCGGTCTATAAACGAGAATTGAGAGCCAAAGTGGAAGAGATCGAGGACAAAGACTTGGATAAAGACGACTACACCAGATCAAGCTGGCGTGATTTGGAAGATGCACTCGATCATGCACGGGATGTCATCGACGATACACATGCCACGCAGTCGGAGGTAGACGATGCTCTGTACGATTTGAAGAAAGCATGGAGAGATCTGGAGGATGACAAGTATCGAGACAGAGACCGGGATCGGGACAAAAAAGGTTCCTATACCACGCCGACAAACAGTTTTTTCACTGGAGGCCGCTCTACAGATAAGAAAGAGGAACGCCCTGCAACCAATAAGAAAAGTAAGAGAGAACGTGGTTATATCAATGGCTATCCTGACGGAACGTTTCAACCGGATCGTACAGTGACACGTGCGGAGATGGCTGCGATTTTACTGAACGCTGGAATGGTGAGCCAGTCGTCTGCAAATAAGGGAAGGTTCTTCGATGTAGCCGACAACTACTGGGCAGTGAATCCGATTCATCAAGCAAGTACGGCGGGTATGATGAGCGGCTATCCAGATGGCACATTCCGCCCATCGGCCAACATTACCCGAGCAGAGATAGCCGCGGTCATCTATAAATATAAGGCTTTGCAAGGTGCGGGAGGGGGCACTGCCTTCTTTGATGTGAGGGGAGATCACTGGTCATCTCCAATCATTGCAGCGGTGGTTGCAAAAGGCTACATGGCAGGTTACCCCAACGGCACCTTCCAGCCAGAGAAAGCGCTGACTCGTGCCGAAGCTGTAACGATTCTCAATCGCGTACTAAATCGTGTGCCAGAGAATCAAGCTGGCCCGCAAAGATGGCCGGATGTCGTACCTGGTCATTGGGCGTATAAAGATATTGAAGAGGCATCCATTCAGTAACGATTTCGAAAAAGGACTCACCCTCCTGTAAAATAGAGGGTGAGTCCTTTTCTTTTTATGTATAGTGAAAATGATCGTATTTTCTATTCTTTTCTATCATTCGGTTATCTCTCCCGGAAAAATGTGGTATAATCTACCACTGAGATAGACTGACATAAAATCATTCAGCTTAGAATCGAGAGGAGAAAGTTTCATGAAACTAAACAAACATTGGAGCAAACTGACTCGCTGGGCGGGTACAGGTGCACTCAGTTTGGCGCTTTTGCTAGGGTATATGCTTCCAGTCCACGGGCAAACCCCCGTAGCTCCCGTAATTAGCCCTTGGTCGGTGACCACGTTGAACGAAGGGGAGAAATACGGAATTTTTCCAATCGCGTGGTATGAAGAAGATTCTTTTCAGCAATCGATTCCTGCTGACAAGTTTATTACCTTGATGGAAGGAACAGCGAAAAAGCTGGATCTTCTGGGATTGAAGAAAAAGAACCCTTCCTTGTCCTTTCCGACTGAAAAGGTCATTACGAGAGAAGCAGTCATTACTACTCTGTACAAGCTCCTGGCGAACTACGAACTGCCAGCAGCATTCGAAATGAGCGGGGATAACCCGATTGACTATATGAAGAAAAAAGGCTTAGTCAAAGGGACAAGCGCAGGTCTCGAGTTGAATCAGCCAAGCACAGTTGAACAAGCGACGGTGATGGCGAGCCGACTGGTCGAGTTCGCATACGATACGGTGGGTGGAGGTGCCGAAGGTCTCATGTGGAAAGTGACCAACGGCAAAAACACCATGTACTTGCTTGGCTCGATTCACATGGGGATCGCAGATATGTACCCGATGCAAAAAGACATCCGGGAAGCGTATGAAGAGTCAGATGAACTGTGGGTGGAAGCCGATATTCTCAACGGTGACAATGACTATTTAACACAAAAGATGGTATACACGGATGGCACCACACTGAAGGATCATGTATCCGCTGAAACGTACGAAAAGGTGCAAAAATTGCTTGCAAAGCTGCAACTGCCAGCCAATTCATTTGATGCCTACAAGCCATTTGCTATTTCGTTGTCTGTGCCAACGCTCGGCTACGTAAACAGTGATACAGATGTTCAGTTCGCGATGCTAACTGGCATCGACAGGTACTTCCTGACGAAGGCGATGCTGGATGAGAAGCCGATCAACGAGCTGGAAGGAATTAAGCTGCAAGCGGACTTGCTGTCAGGTGTAACGACAGAGCAGCAGGAAAAAGAATTGAACATCATTTTAGATAGCGCTATGGCTGAAAATGGGCTGGAGAAAGGCAATAAGCTATTAAAAGACATGCAGACAGAATGGGTAGAAGGCGATCTGAATGGCTTTATCCAGATCATGACGACACATGGTGATTTCGGTGAAGGCGAAGTGAACCAGCGTCTGCTCGGTGAGCGAGACAAAAACATGGCGATTAAACTGGCAGAAGTATTGGAGAAAAAAGGGGAAACGACTTCTTTTGTCGTGGTCGGTGCTGCCCACTTCTCGATGAAAGGCATGGTTATCGATCATTTGAAAGCAAAGGGCTATCAGGTGCAACAATTGCAATAAGAGCAGCAAAAAGGAAGTGTCGGCGCGCAGGCTGGCACTTCTTTTTGTTGCTCGAAAAATGTAGAATCAACCAGGTTACAAATGATACTTCCCCAAAAGAGCAATTCAGAAGAAATGTCGCCGCTTTGAATGTGCTACGATCTGCTTAGGAAAAAATGAAAGGTGGGACCCCGATGCGGAGTCAAATTTCCAAAACACGTCTGTGGATGGCACGGATTATGAGCGGACTTGTTATTCTTTTTATGCTTTTTGACGGTGTATTCAAACTGATCCAGCCTGCTCCTGTCGTAGAGGGAACCCTCGTACTTGGCTATGCGCAGCATCATATTGGCGTGATTGGAATACTCGCCCTTGTATCAACAGTGTTGTATGCTATACCCCGGACAGCCGTTTTGGGTGCGCTTTTGTTGACTGGATTTTTCGGTGGGGTCATTGCTACCCAGATCCGTGTCGATGCGCCACTTTTTACGCATACGCTGTTTGCTGTCTACCTCGCGATTTTGATGTGGGGCGGATTGTGGCTGCGGGATGATCGTGTGCGAAAACTGCTTATCGCTGCCAAAGAAGAAAAATGAAGCACAAGCTACACAAAAGAAGCTGTAGCCACATCATTGGCTACAGCTCAGACTGTCGAAAAAGTCGGCAGTTTTTTATTTGTCATAATTACACACGACATCGTGTTGATTTACTGTAATATTCTTAGAATATGAATGGGAGGTTTTCTACAGTCATGAATATGGTTGAGGGGCAATTTTATTTGCTTTATTTTCTCCTGGATTTGTTGAGAGCGACGCCGGAATGAACTCCGAGGCGTCCGCTTCGATAGACACATACCGACGATTGAGATTTTTTCACCAGGCCGTATGTGCAAGTGAATATCCCTTAGAACAGGATTCGATATTCCTGAACTTTCGGTATGAATAAAGTTACAGCCGAAGAAAGCAACTACTACCGTTAGTGGAATGAGAACGTACACAGAAACCTCCTTCAAACTTTATTTTGGTAATTAATTGAAAATAATATATTATTTGACAGTTTGTGTTGCGATTCTTATAATTGAATTGAAAGTAAAAAATGAAAAAAATGGAGGTTGTAGCGATGTTAGATCAATTTTCAAAGTTAATTGGTGTCAAGAAAGATTCAACAATCGGTTACATTCCTGATCCTCCCTGCAACGCTAATGTGTTGTGTATTTTAAAACAGGGGACAGCAAAACATTACCCGCAGAACCCTCTCAACTTTATCTGCTGCTAGGAAAAAGAATAATTTGGGGGATGAGGGTACCGGCATTAAACGAAAAATTTGCTAGGATACTCAATCATCCTCTACAAACAAACCTTCAAAACCACAAGAAATGTGGAGATGGAGGTTTGTTTTGCATTCACAAATATTCTTCCTATCCGTACACCTCATAACGCCGTCGCCATTTCATATAATCAAAATGAAAGAAACCCCGAAAAAACGGAGTTTCTCTACAGTCTTAGCTGTAGCCATATCATTGGCTACAGCTTTTTACCATGATTCTATTTGGGTGTAACCGTGAATCTCCGGTATTCGTTGGGCAACAGCCCGGTGCTTTTGCAAAACAGCTGGGAGAAGCGACTGGAGTTGTGGTAGCCCACAATGTTCGCAATTTGATTGATCTGTAAATCGGTGCTCGTGAGCAGTTGCTCGGCGTGATTCATACGCTTGTTTTGGATATATTCAGTGATGGTGCATTGGTTCGCTTGTTTAAAAGTGTATTTCAGCTTGGTGAGTCCCATGCAGGCGATTCGGGCGAGGTGCTCCAAGTGTATTTCGGAGGCGAAGTGATTGTCAATGTAGGCGGTCACAGCAGTCAGGCCGTCCAAATCCTGTCGGGATATGCTTTTGGTTGGATACGTTTTTTTATGTGCTTTGGCCTTCTCCACGATCAGCGATACTGCTTCTGCGACTTTCCCTTCGTAGTACAGCTTTGCGGCAATGCCCGTTCCCCGAAAATTCCGTATCTGTCGGAGCAAGAAAACAAGCTCCGCGAAATTCGTCATCCCATCTACTGTAATAAAGGACGAGCGCAGGTCCTTATACTCTACTGGGTATTTGCTTTTCAAATAATCCTCGTAATACTCCGGCATGATTTCAATCGCCGTCGAGCGAATCGGAATGTTTTTGCGATAACTGGCTCGATACACATTGTTATAGCCGATGTGAACGCGGATGCAGCCGGATGCCAAGCACTTATACGGATTGAATTCTTCTCCAGAGACGGAATCGTAATAATTGAAGCTCAGGTACTTGGGTTGCTGGAACTCCAGAAACAAATCCTCGTAAAAGACAAAATCCTGGATCGAAATCGAAAACAGGTTGTCGCGCGTATAAGTCCAGTAGCGCCCCTGCCCTTTCTCTGGCAAAACAGAAAAACAAACACCCTCGCGATTGTATGGACCGTGGTCGTCGTCAGGATAAAAGCCGCATTGTAGTAAACACGGCGTATGTAGTTCCGTCAAAATATCTTTCATTATAGTCACCACCCATGCCGTGATCGGACGAAAACATACCACGAAAAGACGTAAGTCTACCAGTCGTATTGCTAGAGGTTATGATCATCATTATCATTACGATTTGTAAGGGGGAATGCTGCGTGCTCCTTTTCCCTTTAATAAGGTTGTGTGTGATCTCGGTTGTAGGGGTGTCTGTCGAATGAAGGAAAAAGCATATGAAAAAGAAACAACGCGTACGAGGCGGCTCGGTCCCAGAACGCATCTGTTGGTGCTGATTATAGCGAGTATTTTGGCCATGACCGTTCGTGATGATATGCAAGTGCATCTACTGGTGGCACTAAGTGTAGTGTACTTGGTATGGAATCACCTGTCCAGAAAGGCGTTCCAACTGGTCGTGTTCTATTGCGTGTGCATGGCTTTTGTGTTTTTCATGCCGAATGCGCTGGCATTGGGAACGATGAAGCTCATTGTCTACACGATGGTGAGAATGATGCCTGTCATCATGATTGGCACCGTTCTGATCTATACGCCACCTGGCAGTATCATGAGTGCGTTTGAGAAGATGTCAGTCCCCAAACCGATTTTGGTGATGATTTGCATTTTGATCCGATTTTTCCCCGTGGTCATTTTGGAAATGAAAGCGATTCGTGACGGGATCCGCGCCAGAGGGATTTTTCCACGTTGGTACAGCGTACTGAAGCATCCGGCCATGGCCTACGAATGCTTTTTTATGCCGTTGGTCGTCCGTTGTCTAAAGCTGTCGTCAGAACTGGCGTCATCTGCTGAGCTCCGCGGTATCGAGTGCACAAACGCGCGGACCTCTATCTACCCGGTTGGCTTCAAGATCATGGATGGCATCGTCGTAGGGGTGTATGCGCTCATAGGCTCGGTAATTTACTGGACGGGAGGGATGATTTCGTGATTGAGATAAACGATGTCACGTTTCATTATGGACAGGAAGATGGGGAACATGACACGGAGACCGGCGTGAAAAATATTAGCCTATCTGTAAAAGCTGGACAGTGTGTCGTGCTATGTGGGCGGTCTGGTTGCGGCAAGAGTACGATTATGAGGCTGGTCAATGGTCTCGCACCGAATTTTTATGCTGGACGTCTCGCGGGTGAAGTAAGCGTGGGCGGCAAAAGTCCTGCGAGCATGCTGCCCGAGGAACGTACCCGGCTAATGGGTGTCGTATTTCAAGATCCCCGCAGCCAATTTTTTATGGAAACCGTCCGGGATGAGCTGGCGTTTTCCGCGGAAAACATCGGCATGGCACCAGACGAGATTCGAAGTCGGATAGATAGGCAGGCGAGCCAGCTCGGGATTTCCCACCTGCTCGATACCTCTTTACATAAGCTGTCTAGCGGGCAAAAGCAACGGGTGGCTATAGCGGCCGCATCCATTTTGACACCGCCACTTCTCTTATTGGATGAGCCTACTGCGAATCTGGATGCATCCTCTACGCAAAACCTGATTGAAATCTTAAGCAAGCTCAAGCAAAACGGTACCACCCTGCTCATTAGCGAGCATCGGCTCGTTCCTTTTCTACCCGTTGTCGATTTGTTTGTCTGCATGGAAAATGGCAAAATCGCACGGACGTGGACGAAGGACGAGTTCTGTCAGCTGTCTCATGGTGACGTGCGTATGTACGGTCTGCGCCATCCTGACATGACACTTCCCGAGACAGCGAAGAAACGCGAGCAGCCAGAGATGTCCGAATTCATGCTGGAAGGAAGAGGGCTTAGCTATTTTTATAAAAAGAAAAACGACGGAATCACCGATATCAACGTCTCGCTTCCACAGGGGAGCGTAACTGCGTTGACTGGAGAGAACGGTACGGGGAAGACGACGTTGTGCAAAATTTTATGCGGTCTTCTTCAAGAACGAAAAGGAACGATTGTCCGCCAAGGTCGTTCGCTGTCCGCCAGCAAAAGACGAGCAGTGAGCTATTCGGTGATGCAGGATGCGGACTACCAGCTCTACGCAGACAGTGTCGGAAACGAAATCGTGTTGGGAAAAGTCTTGAATGAAGAGCTCCGCGAAAAGGCGTATGAGGCGATGGATGCTTTCGGTTTGCGCGAGCTTCGCGATCGGCATCCTGCATCATTATCCGGTGGAGAGAAGCAGCGGGTCACGATGGCAGCCGCTTATTGCTCAGAGGCAGAACTGATTGTGCTGGATGAACCGACAAGCGGACTTGACGGCGATGGAGTGCTGAAGGTAGCCGCATGGGTGAAAAGGCTAGCCGAAGCAGGTAAAACGGTCGTCATTATCACGCATGACCAGATTCTTTCCAAGCTGGCATGTGATCAAGTGGTTGAGTTGCGGCTTACCCGAGATGTTGAAACGATCTTTGCGGAGCCAGGGATACGAACAACCGTTGAAACTGCCAATCGTTGACAGAGGAAAAAGCATGTGGTAGGATGGGCACAACTTATCAGGAACGGAGGGTTACGTGTGGCAAATTAATTTTTCGATACTTTATTCGCACAACACAATCGATGAGATAGCGTGACAAGGCTATGTTGTGTGCATACGAATCGAAAAATGGTTTGCCGCTACGGTAACCCAATTGAATCATGGGCAAATGGGAGTGAAGATGGCAAGTGATGACCTCCTCTATTTGCATGATCTGCGAAGAGAATGGAACCAATCTTTGTACAATCAGATACTGGTATCTGATGTTCAGGGTTTTCGTTTCTTCTTCCTTTTTCGATGACGTAAGCACAGGCAGCCTAGCCTGTGTTTTTTTATTTCTGTTTGTTGAGGAGGAAAACATACAATGGCAGAACAGATCGTAAAAGTGAACGGTGTGGAAATATGTGCGGAAAGCTTTGGGAAGCCCACAGATCCGGCGATTTTGCTGATTATGGGAGCCCAGATGTCCATGCTTTGGTGGGAGGAAGAATTTTGTCAGCGAATAGCCGACGCTGGACGCTTTGTTATTCGTTTTGATAATCGGGATGTCGGACGCTCCACGACCTACGAGGTTGGGCAACCAGGCTATACGTTTGAAGATATGGCGGATGATGCTGTTCACGTCCTGGATGCATTCGGCGTGCAGCAGGCGCATATCGTTGGTATGTCCATGGGCGGAATGTTGACGCAAATCATAGCCTTGCGACATCCCGAAAGGGTTCGCACAATCACATTGCACGCAACGTCAAATTTTGCTCCTGACCTACCACCAATCGATGAGAAGTTGATGGAGTTTTTCAGCGAGATGGGGGAAATCAACTGGGAGGATGAACAAGAAGTTTTAGAGGTTGCTGTGGCGAGTTCGAAAGTTTTGATCGGTTCCAAGCATCCTTTCGACGAGGCGCGCGTTCGTGAATTGGCCCAAATCGATATCGCCAGAAGCAACCATTATGCGAGTAAGAACAACCACGCCTTTGTGACGGCCAGTGAACCGTACTTGATGCGGACAGGGGAAATCGCTGTACCGGCACTCGTGATTCACGGTACAGAAGACTTGCTCATCCCTTTCGCGCATGCCATACATCTTGCGCACACCATTCCGGGAGCAGTCTTGCTCACGTTGGAAGGGACAGGGCATGAGCTTCCACGTGGGGATTGGGCTGTCGTTATCGAAACGATTTTGAAGCATACGCAAGAAAAGGAAACGTAATGACACTTACTTCTCTGCGCAGACAGCAAGGGTAAAAATCGAAGAGGGTAACGAGAAAAAACGGAGCGGAAAACAGGAATGAACCCTGCTTTCTCTCCGTTTTTTGTAGTTTATGCTCTCGGGCTAACGAGAATTTTCACCTGGTTTTTCTCTTTCAGCAGTGCTTCAAAACCATGCTCCACGATATCGTCGAGCTGGATGCGCTGGGTGACCAGCTTGTCCGCCGGGAAGAAGCCCTTTTCCATCAGGCTGATGACAGCAGGGAATACGTCGCGGTAGCCGATGATGCCTGTCATGTTGCGCTCTTTCATGACGATGTGGTTCGGTTTGATTGACGCTTCTCTTTCGAAGATGCTGACGATCATGATTTGTCCAGCAATTTTGGTTGATTCGATGGCTTGCGTGAGGACAGGAGGCACACCTGTGACTTCAAAGGCGATATCTGCGCCGCCGTTTGTTCGGTTGTGAATTTCCTGAACGACGTCGTATTCTTTTGGATCGATGACGATGGCGCCCAGCTCAGCTGCCTTGTTTTTACGTTCGGGGGACAGCTCCACTGCATAAATCTCAGCCGCACCTGCTGCTTTCAGCGCTTCGATGACAAGCAAGCCGATAGGACCGGCACCGAATACGACAGCTTTGTCACCAGCTTTCAACTGACTCGAACGAACTGCATAAAGAGCGACGGCAGATGGCTCCACAAGAGCGCCTTGCTCATAAGAGAGACTGTCAGGGATTTTGTGGACCATGTGCTCATCGCAAGCCACGTATTCCGAGAAGCCGCCACCACCGCCAGCCAGACCGAGGAAGCCCATTTTTTCACAAAGATTGTATTTGCCTTGTTTGCACGCTGCGCATGTTCCGCATGCGAAAACCGGCTCGACGACGACGCGATCGCCAACCTTGATGGTGTTCACGCCTTCCCCGATTTCCACCACTTGACCCGAAAATTCATGTCCCATTACGATCGGGGCTTTTTCGCCTGTAAGTGGATGTTCAGTTCCTTGTGGGATGAAGATCGGACCAGCCACGTATTCGTGCAAGTCACTCCCGCAAATCCCGCAGCACTCGACTCTGATTTTCACTTTCCCTTTGGACGCAACTGGCTCCGAAATGGTTTCCAAGCGGAGGTCCTTCAAACCGTGCCAACGTAATGCTTTCATATCTGCCATCTCCTCATTCGATTTGGATTCTATATGAAATTCAGCAAGTAAAGTAGGAAACGTTTCCGAAAATAATATGTCATAAGTTTTGCATCTTGTCAATTTGATTTCCTAGGCAAGGGTTGGGGGCGGTGTGCAATCGGTTGAGGAGAGGATGCTGATTCTAGCTAAGTTGAGTAGATGTATATGTGTTGTGCAACAGGTGCGTTGTTGTCTGCCATGTTTTGCTCACGGCTTGTTACCATTGGTTTTGTGTATGCTATAATAGCGGTAGGAAAGCACATTTTAGCTCGGAAACATAGAAAACGATTCCGATATGGAAAGGAAAGCAAGGCGTTGGATACAAAAAATAAAGTGACAATAGAAGACGTAGCGAAGAAGGCGGGCGTAGGAATCGCAACGGTATCGAGGGCGATCAATGATAGCGGGGGGATCAGTCCGAAGACGAAAGCGATGATTTTGCAGGTAATCGACGAGCTGGGGTTTATTCCGAACACTTCTGCGCAAAGCCTAAAGGTGCGTCAAACCTATCAAATCGCACTGGCTGTCCCTGACATTCGCAATGCGATCATTCCAGATATCGCCTGGTCGGTCGAGCAAGCGGCCAAGCAGCATGGCTACCGCGTCGTACAAATTAACACGGCAGGAAATGCCCGGATGGAGCTTGAGACTGTGCGTGAGGTCAAAAAGCTGCATGTAGACGGGCTGATTATCATGCCGCTCGCCTATCCAAAGACGTTGGTCCAGATGATTAACAAAGCGAACGTTCCGGTTTCGATTATTAACTATGGGAAAAAGCTCGAAGACAATGTGAAAGCAGATGTAGTCAGCATGGCCCGTCAAGAAGGTCGACTCGTCATGGAGCATCTGATCAAAATTGGCCGTACGCGAATCGCTTACGCAGGTGCGCCGAAGGACAAGATCGAGGAGCGGTATTTTGCCTATGAGGCGTCGCTTCAGCACGTTGATCCTTCGCTGGTGTATTTTGGTGAGGACTTCTCGTTTGAGACGGGCCTTCGTGCTGCTGATTACTTTTTTAGTCTGAAAAACATGCCGGACGCTATCTATGCGGTCAATGACATGGTGGCAATCGGGATCGTGAATCGCTTCAAGGAGCTCGGAGTCCGCGTGCCAGAAGATGTCGCGGTCGTGGGAATTGACAACAATGTGTGGACGACGATTACGACTCCGCAGATCAGCTCTGTTTCGATCATGGGGGAAGAGGTGGCACGGCTGGCGACTGAGCTTTTGCTGAAACGGATTCGAGAGCAGGGGGCAGGAGCGTACGAACGCGTCCAGTTCGAGCCGCGGCTGATTGTAAGGGAGTCCAGTGTGGCGGTTATCCGTAAATCGCCATTGGATACGTAGGTCTTTTTCAGATGAGAAGCCGAGTGAAAGACAGGTGATGATACTTGTTGTTTCCTCGGCTTTTGATTTAAGGAAAAATTGCAAACGAGCGAACCGGAAACAACAAGCGAGAAAATTCAGGTTCTATTAAGGTTGTATAGAAATGCGATTAAGATTGGTCGTTTACTCTTCTAGAGAAGGAAATAAGGGTAAAGGAGAGGAGCAATCTTATGAAAATGTTTTCGAAGTTACAGACATTAATGGCGACTGTACTTGTAACTACTATGAGCGTCAGCCTTGTAAGCGGAGTTGTTTCTCCCACCAAAGTGTTCGCATCTTCTGTATCTGGGCCGGATGATCCGAGAGAGGTAGAGCAATTTGTAGATGAATTTTTTAACCAGTCAGAAATTAAGAACAACATGGCAGGAGCTACGTTTGTAGTTGTAAAAGGAGACAAGGTTCTTTTTAAAAAAGGGTATGGATATGCGGATGTAGAGAAGAAGATTCCGGTCGATCCTGATCGGACTGTATTCCGGGTAGCGTCAGTATCCAAGGTTATTACAGCTACAGCCGTTATGCAATTGGCGGAGCAAGGAAAAATAGATTTGAACAAAGATGTATCCGCATATATGGGGGGTGCCCGGATTCCGAATAAGACAGGCACTCCTCTTACAATGAAACATCTGTTAACGAACTCCACTGGATTTGACTTTGGAGACACTTCTGACGGTTCAACAATCGACTTGCAACGGGAGGTTTCTTTAAAGAAATACGTTATGGACAATCTCCCAAATGTCATTCGCAAGCCAGGAGAGTTTTACAGATATGACAACCTCGGCTTCACCATTCAAGGTTATGTTGTAGAACAAGTAGCAGGAAAACCATTTGGTGAATACGTGCAGGAACGCATCTTTAAGCCACTTGGCATGGAAAATAGTGATTTTCGACTTACACCCTCAATAGTCAAAGAGTTGGCTGTACCTTATAATATTATCGGACAGCCGATCCCGACTTATGCAATGGTACCAACTGAGCTTCCTGATGGTGGAATGCTCTCAACTGGTTCTGATATGGCTAAATTCATGATTGCTCATCTCCATAAAGGAAAGCTTGGGAATGCGACGATTATGGAAGAAGAAACGGCGGCAGAAATGCACAGACCTCATCTTTCCGTGCATCCAAAGCTGAATAACATGGCGCTTGGTTTCGAATATGCCAACCAGCAAAATTACAATGGACATTATGTTATTGAAAAAGGAGGGGATTTACAAGGATACCATACCGGGATGTGGTTGATCCCGGAAGAAAAAGTGGGAGTATTTGTTACAGTCAATAAGGACTTCGAAATTCGTATGCCTCTGATTAAAGCGTTTATGGATCATTACTACCCGAAAAATAAGCAGAAAAGGGGAGCGTTTGAGTTAGCGAAACAAGAACTCACGAAGTTTGAAGGGACATACAGCGATTTGCGAAACCGGATGTGGACGACTCGTATACGTGCTGAAGGCGGCAAACTCATTGTAAAAGACTCGCTGGGAGAACATGTCCTATATGAGGTGGAGCCACTCTTATTCCAGGATGAACAAGGTAGTAAAGCTGGTTTTAAGCTGAACGATCACGGAGATGTGCAGGCTTTCTATTACGAGTTAAAATCAGATAGTTGGGCAGAAAAAATGCCTGAGCCTCAACGTTATCAGGATGTGGAGAATGACCATCCATATGCGTCCTATATTTATCACCTGAGACAGATCGGTGTCTTTGCTGATATGGAAGGAGACAATCGCTTTTCGCCCGAACAACAGATAACAAAAGGAGAGTTTGTTGGCTGGTTCATCAAGTGGAGTGGCATTGCCCCATCAAAGCATAAACCGATTTACACGGATCTTTCAGGTAACAAGTATGCGCGGGAAATTCAAGCAGCTTACGAGTTAGGTTTACTAAAAGCATCTGCTGATGGCAAATTTTATCCGAACGGGCCATTGACGCGTCAAGAAGCAGCAACCATCGTATGGCGCATGGCATTTGGCTATTTTCATGCAGAGCCGAAAAAAGCCAAGTTGAGTGGTAGGACAGATGCTTGGGCTTTAGAGGGAGTCCATTTCGTAGTGGCAAAAGGATTATACGGACCAGAAGTGGTGAAAGGCAGAGATGGTAGTGTCGATTATAAATCAGAGCAGCTGATGGTAAGGAAAGAAGCGGCTGCGTTACTATCTCGGTTCGCAGACCAATTATTTTAGTGTACAACAAGCCGTGACTTCTTGTTTGTGCTTCGTTGCGACATGAGGCGATGGAGGGAAGTACAATCAAAACGATACTGATCATCGACGATGAAGCACAAATTCGTGAACTACTCAGTATTTATTTGAAAAATTACGGGTTTGCTACTTATGAAGCAGGTAATGGGGTTGATGCGCTGGCTGTATTCTCAAACGTGCAAATCGATCTGGTTATAGCTGATATTATGATGCCGATGATGGATGGATACGAGTTATTAAAAAAGATGCGACATATTTCCGAAGTTCCGTTTTTGTTTTTGTCCGCGAAATCGGATGATATGGATAAAATTATGGGACTGCAGTTTGGAGCTGACGACTATGTGGGGAAGCCTTTTAACCCCATAGAAGTCGTCAGCAGAGTTCAAGCGTTATTCAGAAGAATGGATGTATTCTCCAAAAGTGAAAAGCAGAACCATGAAATCATACAATTTGGCGATGTCATGCTCGATTTGAAGAGCTGTAAGCTGTACAAAAATGGACAGCAGAAAGAGGTGACATCGTACGAGTTCAAGATTTTGTCTTTACTGATGAAGCAAGCGGGTAGAGTTTTTACAAAAGCGTCCATTTACGAGCATGTTTGGGGGCAGGAATACATAGGGGATGAAAACCTGATCATGGTCTATATCAGCAAACTCAGGGAGAAGATTGAGGATAACCCAAGAAAGCCCGTTTATCTTATTACGATCAGGGGGTTAGGCTACCGTTTTGAAAAAAAATGAGAGCATCCCCGACAAGCGGCCGTTAAAACAACTGTTTTTTCGGCATTATGTTGTGATAAGCGGTTTGTTCTTGTGTGTGATTATGGTTGCTCTTTTTGGGACAGACCTGTTGATGGACAACTATTTTAATAAAACGCCCGATTTGACCCAAGTGGATGGGAGTAAAATATACCAGTACCCTTTTGAAAAGATTGATGGTCGGTTGTTAGACGAGTACGGCGGCTGGTTCGAGATCGTGGATGAATCGGGGACAGTCATCTATGTAAAAGGCAACAAGGAAGACAATATCATGACATATAGCGATGGAATGCTGTACGCTAAAGTGGACATAATGCGAAATGATGATTCAATTTTCTACCATGCCTATCGAGCGCAAGGGCCAGAAGGTGAAAACTATGTTCTGTTATGGAAATTTCCTGAGCGGTCGGAAATTATATCATTGACGCTTGGAATCTTACTAGCGTTGTTTGTCGTTCTGTTGTTCATCGCCCTTTATTTCTACACCCGGTACTCCGTCTTGCAGATGAAGAAGCCTCTCCGGCAAATTGTAGAGGGCATTAAAGAAATGGAAGGCTTCAATTATCAGAAAAGGCTTACATTTTCGGCTGAAATGGAATTTGCAGAAATCCGTGAAGCGTTTAACGGAATGGCAGAACGACTACAGCAGACCTCTGCAGAGAAAGAAGCGGTAGCGAACAACAAAAGAGACATGCTGCTGCATTTGTCTCATGATCTGAAAACGCCGATTACCTCTGTATTCGGTTATTCTCAGTTGTTGCTGGATAGGCCGGACCTAGAAGAAGAACAAAGGCGTCAGTATGTTCAATATATTAACGACAAATCGTCTTATATGGCCCATTTGATTCAAAATTTGTTCGAACTGGCAAAGCTGGAAGACCAGCACGTGAGACTGGATCAAGAAAAGGTGAATATTAGTAAGTGGTTTATGCAGCTTGTTGCGGAATTTTATCCGGAAATAGAAGATAGGGGATTTCAGTTAGAAGTGAAAATTCCAGAGGAGCCGCTGTTTGTCATGCTCGACAAAATGCATATGAACCGCGTTATTACGAATTTGATCGGTAACTCACTAAAACATAATCCGCAGGGAACTCAGCTATTCGTTTCATGCGAGAAAATAGAAGCCGGCGTTGTTCTGTGGTTAGGTGATAACGGTATTGGTGTTCAGGAGAATGTCAGAGAACACATTTTTGACGAGTTCATAAAAGGGAGTAATCCTGTGAAAGATAGCACAGGACTCGGCCTAGCCATTTGTAAAAAAATTATAACGTTACATCGGGGTACAATTCATTTGGAAAGGAATCAACGGTATACGACGCTATTTAAAATAACGTTGCCTCTTGAATGAGCGGGAGGAAAGAAAGCAGCAATCAAAAAGCGCAGCGAAATGAGCTGCGCATGAAAGAAAGAAGAATGTTATGGCAAAATCGCAAACGAGCGAACCGGAAACCCGGAGGCTTTTTCAGGCTTGGGTGTTATGTTTACAATGACAGCACCTTTTGCCGGAAGCTTATCGAGATTTTTGAGCAGTTCTACTTGATAGGTGTCTTGATCGAGCACAAAATATTCGCCCAAGAGCGCTCCGTTTTTTCGGTAATCGATCGTCGCATCTGTATCGAAGGTTTCGTGTCCGACTGCTTTGATTTGTCTTTCCTCGAACAAAAATTTCAAAGCCTCCAAAGACCATCCAGGTGCGTGATTGTTGCCATCTGCATCCTTATTGTTGAAGGCCTCCACGTCTGGCCATCGCTTGCTCCAATCTGTGCGTAAGGCGACGAAGGAGCCGCTCTCGATTTGACCATGTTGGGACTCGAAATGCAGGATGTCTTCCACGGAAAGTGAGTAGTCGTTGTTGGCTTCGGCTTCTTTTGATTTGTCGATGACGACGAGTGGCAATACGAGTTCTTTCAGTTCGATCTCGTCCAAGTAACGCTTGTTGCGCACAAAGTGAATCGGTGCATCCAAGTGGGTACCATACTGTCCAGGAAAAGAGAAGCGCTGGGCAAAGAAGCCGTCGTCATGCGTGAACAGCGTTTGGAATTCGGCGGCGTCAAAGGCGTGGAAGTGCGGAGATTCCGGACCGAATGTGTGCGTGAGATCCACCCACTCTTTTTGTTTTAACAGGGTAATTGCTTGAATCAGCTCGTTTGCCATGTGCCCACCTCGTTATTGGATTTTGAATTTTCCCACTTGTGTAAACCAAGTTTATCCCATACTTTATCGGTTCTAATTCCGAGTGTCAATATCGGATAAAACGAATGAACGATTTGACTAAAAAAGCAATTGGGAAGAAGCCTTCAAGCATGATTCTGCTATTCTTAAAGGAGAATAACAAGTATCATCCAACCAAAACGCGAAGGAGAAACTCCCATGACAAAAGAGCTTTGGATCAATTTGCCCGTTAAGGACCTCGAAAAGTCCAAATCGTTTTTTGCCGCACTCGGATTCTCTTTTCATCCTCGCCATGAGAATAGCAAAGATGTAGCGGGCTTGGTTATCGGCGAAAAACAGATGCTGATTATGCTGTTCCCAGAGGCTACCTTCCAATCGTTTACCCAAAATGAGCTGGCGGATACGAAGCGAGGAACGGAAGTGTTGTTTTCGATCGATGCCGGGAGCAGAGAAGAAGTGGATGAATTGGTACGTCAGGTGGTAGAGGCTGGAGGCACTGTTTTCAGTGAGCCTCGGGAGCATGGTCCGGGAATGTATGGGGCAGGCTTCGCTGATTTGGATGGTCACCGATGGAATGTGCTGTATATGGATATGAGCAAAATGTAGATGGAGTAGAGAGGTAATTGTTGAGAAAGGAGCCTTCCGAATGGGAGGGCTCCTTTTTCAAAATAAGAGTTTGGGAGAGGATTATTTACTCGTATAAGTTGATAGAGAACCGTCTGCCAATAAGACATTGTAAATACGCTGCAGCATCACCACTGCCTCCGCTCGCGTGAGTGGATCGTGTATTTCCAATTGGTTTTCCCACGTACTCATGATGTCGTTGCCGACGAGCCATGCGAGTGCATATGCTTTTAATGTGTCAATGTCACCGTTGGCAAATATGAGTTCTCCAGTGTCGAGGTAGCTATAGCTAATCGTGTATTCGCCGTCATCAATTTTATCTATAGCAAGTGAACCAGGAGAACGCGTTGAGTACCCAGTTGAATCAAACGACTGTACGGTAATGTCGTCAATTCCCACAAGTATTGGCAAGACTTGATCGTCGGGCATTTGATACATCTGTTCACCAACAAACGATTGGAAGAAGTACATAGCATCCCAGCGTGTTACCTTTTTTTCGGGATAGATGTAAACTTTGTCCCAATGCCAGTCAACAACACCAAATGAGTCTGCATCGTACATCTCCATTAATGGTTGATAGGCCCAATGATTTTTCGGGACATCTTCAAACTTCTGTATTTTCATTTCTGGGATTGATGGGTTGAGATTCGGACGAAGCTTATTAAACAGCTTATGAAACATAACGGTGAGCTCGGCTCTGTCAATCGCCTCATTCGGTCTGAAGGCTCCATTGGAATAGCCGCTTAAAACACCTTTTTTCACCATGAAATCAACCGATTCCCGAGCCCAATGTCCATCGGGGATATCGCTGAACTGACTGGCTTGTACAGGCACGGGAGTTGAAAAAAGAATAGAAACGAAAAGAGCCAAGCATAAAATGATATTTTTCATCATGTTCCTCCTTTACCACTACCTTCCTTTTCCCTTGCCTATTTCTGCTTGAACATGGCAACTATACATGGGCTGATGCCAGAAAGAGATGCAAATGGTATGCTGGAGGGGTAAGGCAGGATTGGAGAAGGGGATGGTGTTATGAAAAGGACACGCAAAATCACCTCCTAAAATCATGATGTTTTCGATTTTAGGAGGGATAATATCCAATGAAATTTCAGCGAATCGATGTAAATAATTGGAGCAGAAGGTCTTATTTCGAGCATTATCTGAACCGAGTGAATTGCACCTTCAGTATGACAGCCAACATTGATATATCGGGATTGCTCCCCGCTCTACGGCAAAAGGGGTTGAAGCTGTACCCGGCTTTTCTGTACATGGTGACAAACGTTGTCAATGCGCACCGCGAATTTCGGACTTCCTTTCATGCAGATGGAGAGCTGGGCTACTGGGAGAGCATGATACCCAGCTATACTTTTTTTCACCAGGACGATCAAACGTTTTCTACGATGTGGACGGAATTCGCTGACGAGTTCCCTGTGTTTTATCAAAATTACGTAGCGGATATGAAACAGTACGGGGACAACAAAGGTCTTGTGGCGAAAGAACTGGAACCGCCTTATACTTTCCCTGTCTCGTGTATTCCCTGGGTTAGCTTCAGGGGGTTTAATCTGAATATTTCGGGAGATGGGCGGTATTTGCTGCCAATCATTACAAGTGGAAAGTATTTCGAGCAAGAAGGTAAAACGTTATTGCCTGTTTCTTTACAGGTCCATCATGCGGTTTGTGATGGATATCACGCCAGTCTGTTCATCAATGATTTGCAAAAATGGGCAACAAATTACAAGGAATGGTTAGATGTCGAGTGAATTGGCTCGTTTGGTATGCTTCTCCTTCCTAATCTCTTCCAATCATTTATAATAACGGTAGGAGAACTGGGAGGAGAAGGAATGAACAAAGAATTGGTAGGGAAAATCTTTGGGTGTATCGTTTTGGGTGCGATCATCACGGTAATCGGAGTCGTCGCGATGGTCATGACTGCCTTGAACGCACAGGGAAGAGTTTATTCCCTCCTTGTCGCTGTCACGACGGTCGTTTTTATCATCTACATCATCGGACAAATTTTCGCTCCGCAAAAGAGTCGGTTATGGAACCGAGCCCTCTTTGTCTATTTTCTCTTTTGTACGCTGCCGGTTGCGGGATATGAGATCAGTAGCTATTACCATAACAGCATTCCGATGGTCAGTGAGGCCGAGGTCGATCTGGAACAATATAAACCGTTTGGTACAGATCCCAAAATTCAAAAGCTTGATCAACCAGCGACACTGTCGTTACAGTCTGATTTGCCCAAAATAGATGGGGCGACCGCCTTGTATCCGCTTTACGCTTCCTTTGTGCAGGCTGTTTATCCCGAGAAAGATTACGACCTTGCCGACAGCGAAGTCATGGTAAGCAAGACGCCAACAGCGTACGAAAACTTACTGGATGGCAAAGTCGATGTCATCTTTGCGGCAGCTCCTTCCGAGGAGCAGCTCCTAGCAGCAAAAGAAAAGGGCGTAGAGCTCAAGCTGACACCAATCGGAAGGGAAGCCTTTGTCTTTTTTGTCCATGCAGAGAATCCTGTTCAGGGACTTACTACCCAGCAAATTCAGGGCATCTATACCGGAGACATCATCTCCTGGGAGGAAGTCGGCGGCGGGTTTGAAATTATTCGCGCCTTTCAGCGTCCAGAAAATAGCGGGAGTCAGACGATGTTGCAGAAGATCATGGGGGATAAAGAGCTTATGACCGCGCCGCAAGAAGACGTGGTAACAGGAATGGGTGGAATCATCGAGCAAACAGCCAACTACAAAAATTATTCGAATGCTATCGGTTACTCGTTCTTGTTTTATGCTACGGAAATGGTGCGAAACGGTAACATTCGTCTACTCGCAATTGATGGGGTTACGCCTAATAAGGAAACGATAAAAAACAGAGCGTATCCGTTTGCGGCCGAGTTTTACGCAGTGACAGCTGGGACGGACAATCCGAATGCAGAGAAACTGATCGAATGGATTTTGTCTCCGCAGGGACAAGAGCTGGTGGAGAAAACGGGCTATATTCCGGTGAAATAATAAGGAGCAAGCAAAGGAGACCCTTGGGCAATTGACCTGAGGGTTTCTTCTTTGCTCTCTGTCTCGATCTGGAGAGCGTGAGCTGGTTCATTATCACCTTCACTTCGTACTAAGAAAAACTCGTGTGTAAGGCCCATTAATCACCTGTTAATGTAGATCAGCTTAGAAGGAAATTTGAAAAAATTAGATGGATTCGTGAAACGGGGATGTGGAACTACTCTTTCACCGAGGCTATTCTGCTATCAATAAGGCGAGAAACTCTGTATGAAACAGGAAGGAAGCCTTGACGAGGCCAATAACGTGAAGATTGTAAATTCGTTTCTCTCCAATCTGTCATGCAGGAGACAAATCCTTTTTTCTTCGCATGGGCAAGTCCATGTAGTGTAAGTGCATAATTGATACCTTGCCCGCGATATTGAGCTAGAGTACCAGCAACCCCTAATTCAACACAACGATCCGGCACATTCAAATTATGATCACTTTTATCTAACGGGAAGTATCCTTGGAAAGAAACAATTTTTCCATCTTTTAAGGCGATCCAGAAAGCGACATCATGATCATCAAGGAGACCTGCATAGCCTTTACGTAATTCCTGAGGGTCATCACGTAAAGAATAACTAAAAACAGGTGCCTTATTTTGATGAGTTCTAATAATGTTTGCAATATCCTCTACCAAACTACGGTCTTCTGGGGATGCCAAGCGAATTTCAACCTCTGGAATGCTCAAGGGAAGGGGAGATTCCCGATCAAGTAATGAGAGTAATGCATGTGTTTGTTCAAAGCCAAATCCTAAACGGAACCAAGAATGAAGTAATTCCGGTTGACTGGCTGGGATTAGCGCAAAATGACTGAAATACCCCTCATCTACCCATCGTTGAGAAGCCTCTGAATAAAGATCTCTATATAATTCAAAGGTGGTATTGCGAGAGATTGCGTGACCCTCCAAATTCATCCAGACATGTCGATCCCGAAGAGGATTTTCAATCTTTTGTCCAATTAGGTACCCGATTACTTTACCATCTTCAATTGCTGCGACTCCGCTACTGTTTGGTTTTGACCATATCGTTTTAACAGCATGCGTTGCATAATTTTCATCTTCACATTCACTTGGTAGTACCGAAAGGATTTCTCGATCTTGTCTATGACGCTTGGACAATAGTTGCCCAGCCTCTGAGACTAACTCATCAGTAAATGGTATGAAATACATGAAATGCCACCTCTGTTTTTTATCATCATAAAGCTGCTCTTAATCTATTGCAATACGTTCCTCAAATAGAACGGAGGCCTGATACTACTCCTATTCTGTAGACCTTTACTTTTGCATACGTGTCGATTTTCAAGTGAACTTCTTAATTAGGCGCAGTCTTTCGAAAACCTTCACGCTGGAGAGTTTTCTTTCTAGCTAGATCATATTGACAGAAAAATCTAAGACTGTTATAAAAATAGTAAATAGCACTCGCGAGGTGAGAGTGCTAATATTGAAGAAGGAATACATAAGAAGTCTGGAAGGGTGGGTATTTCATGGAAAAAAAGCAGTTTCAAGCAGAATCTACACGTCTGTTGGAAATGATGATCCATTCTATTTACACACAAAAGGAAATCTTTTTGCGAGAGTTGATTTCCAATTCGAGTGACGCGATTGACAAAATGTACTACAAGTCGCTTGTCGATGATCAATTGGTGTTCGATAAAGAGAACTATTACATCAAAGTAGCAGTTAACAAAGACACCAGAACTTTGACCCTGACAGATACCGGGATCGGCATGACGCAGGATGAACTGGAAAATAATCTGGGTGTCATTGCGAAAAGCGGTTCGTTGGCGTTCAAAAAAGAAAACGACGCAAAGGATGGCTACAACATCATCGGTCAATTCGGCGTAGGTTTCTACTCGGCTTTCATGGTTGCCGACAAGGTTACGGTCATCAGTAAAGCTCTGAGCAGCGACACAGGGTACAAATGGGAGTCCAGCGGTGCGGATGGCTACACGATTGAGCCTTATCAAAAAGATTCCGTCGGGACCGAAATCATTCTCGAAATCAAGGAAAATACAGAAGAAGAGAACTACGACGAGTTTTTGGAGGAGTACCGTTTAAAAGCGATTATCAAAAAGTACTCTGACTTCATTCGTTACCCGATTAAAATGGACGTTACGCAGCATAAGCCAAAAGAGGGCAGCGAAAACGAGTACGAACAAGTGACGGAAGAACAAATCGTGAACAGCATGGTTCCGATTTGGCGAAAAAATAAAAGCGAGCTTGTGACTGAGGATTACGAGCAGTTTTATGCGAGTAAGCATTACGGCTTCGACAAGCCGCTGGGGCACATCCACATCAATGCAGATGGAGCCGTTGTCTATCAGGCGATTTTGTACATCCCGGAGAGCATGCCGTTTGATTACTACTCGAAGGAGTACGAAAAAGGTCTGGAGCTGTATGCGAACGGTGTACTCATCATGAACAAATGCGCGGACCTGCTTCCAGACTACTTCAGCTTTGTTAAAGGGATGGTTGACTCCGAGAGCCTGTCGCTCAACATTTCTCGTGAGATGCTCCAGCATGACCGTCAATTGAAGCTAATTGCGAAAAACATCACGAGCAAAATCAAAAGCCAGCTGCAAAGCTTGCTGAAAACAGAGCGGGAAAAATACGAGCTGTTCTACAAGTCGTTTGGCAGACAGCTAAAATACGGCATGTACAGCGACTACGGAATGCATAAAGAAACACTGCAAGACCTGTTGATGTTCTACTCTTCCAAAGAGAAGAAGCTGGTGACGCTAGAAGAGTACGTAGAGAGAATGCCAGAAGATCAAAAGTACATCTACTACGCATCCGGCGAGTCGATCGAGCGAATCGAAAAGCTGCCGCAAACAGAGCTCGTATCCGAGAAAGGTTACGAAATCCTGTACTTCACAGATGATGTCGATGAGTTCGCGATCAAAATGTTGATGAACTACAAGGAAAAGGAATTCAAATCCGTATCGAGCGGGGATTTGGGAATCGAACCGGGCGAAGAAGAAAAAGCTGCCGAAGCCGAAAACGAAAACAACAAAGAGCTGTTCGACTATATGGCATCGCTGCTCGAAGGAAAAGTCAAAGCCGTCAAAGCTTCCAAACGCTTGAAGTCACACCCTGTCTGCTTGTCGACAGAGGGTGAAGTAACGATTGAAATGGAAAAAATCTTGAATGCGATGCCAAACAATTCGAATGTGAAGGCAGACAAGGTACTGGAGATCAATGTGAACCATGCGGTGTTCCAGTCGTTGAAGGGTGCATTTGACACAGACAAGGAAAAGGTCAATTTGTATACGGCACTTCTGTACAATCAGGCTCTCTTGATCGAAGGCTTGCCGATTCAAGACCCGGTAGAGTTTACGAACGACATTTGCAAAGTTATGGTGTAAGACAACAAAAAGAGGATGCGACTGCCGCATCCTCTTTTTTTGTCAGCAACGTCCCGATTAATCTCTAACCTTCGGCACATACGTAAAGATGGGATCACGTAGTTCGAATTCATAGGTTACTCCATTTACGATTCCTACGATCTTATCATTGTCATATAAATCGAGCAGGAAGCCAGCCATTTGTGCCGCTGTATGGAACTTTGGTAATGCACCAGCATAATCAAAATTGTCAATACCGAAGGAACGCTGCGCAAATTCGGTCTCTGTAGCAGCAGGTGCCAAGACTTTTGCTCGCATGGCTGCACCATTCTCGATCAATTCTTGTCCCAGACCTTCCGTAAAGGCACTTACATAAAACTTCGTTGCGCAATAAGTCACGGCATCGGCGATGACTCTGTAGCCTCCGCCTGAAGAAATATTGATGATTTGCGTGCCTTCTACATTTGCATAATCGCGAACATAATGAGAGGAGAGAATGGTGAGCGCTTCAATATTCAAATGAAGCATGGACTCGATTTTATTCAAGTTTTGTTCCCCGACAGATGCAAAGTTCCCGAACCCTGCATTGTTGATCCAAGTCTCGATCTCATAATCTTTTAGACTGTCATAAAACTCATGGACATTGGCACTCACACTCAAGTCAACGGATCGAATGACTACATCCAATGTTGCGTTCACGTCAGCCACTTTCACTTTTAACTTTTCTAATTCTTCCGTTCGACGAGCTGCTAAAATTAAGTTTTTTCCGCGAGCAGCAAATGCCAGAGCGGTTTCAAAGCCAATTCCAGAACTTGCTCCCGTAATAACCGTATATTTCATGAATATCCCTCCTGTATTTTATTTACTAGCTTTCATTGAGGAGTAACGATAAGCTGATTATACTGATTAGAGTGAACTCTAAGTCAAGGGTATTAGATCAATGTGGAGGTTTCTTATGTACACAATTGGTGAAGTGGCACATCTATTAGGGATAAGCACACACACGTTGCGTTATTATGAAAAGGAAAAAATCATTATTCCGGATCGCACTGAAAGTGGTGACAGGCGATATAACGATTCACATATTCGATGGCTGCAATTCGTTATCAAGTTAAAAGAAACGCAAATGCCGATTTCAAAAATAAAGCAGTACGCCTCCCTGTTTTTAGAAGGAGAACATACGACCATAGCTCGATTGACTCTTTTAGAAGAACATAAACGCTATATTGAGCAACAAATAAAAATGTTAATCGATGTGGATGATATGCTAGAACGTAAGATTGTTGCTTACAAAGATTCCATCAGTAATCGAGCAGCCAAAGCACAGGTAGACTAAAGCGGCATTGGCGTAATCGTGAAGGTGGAAGAAGAACCTTGAATGAGCTTCAAGGTTTTTTTTCGTCCAAACGAGCTTGGCAGGAAGCCGAACCGAGCCACGTATGTGGATTGCCCGCCCAGCACCAGCCTAGCTTCGGTTTATTTTCGCTGATCCACATAGCGGTTACGCGTCGGTCGCCACAACGAGAGCCGAGCAGTGAAAATCCGTTGTTTTTCTTTACCAGATCCGGGAAGTGAGTGATCAAGGCAACCCCTTCCTCCAGCGTGAGCGGAGAACGTTGTTGCTCTAAGAGGATGGGCATCGCGTCATTCGGAGTGACGTTCAGCGTCTCTTTTCCTGTATTAATTCCAGTCATCAGGTAAGCCATTCCTGTAGGAATCTCAATGCCCTCGATGGGTGTAAACCGTCGGATTTCTTCCGCATCCATGACACTGAAGCCAGCTTTCTTTTGCCGCTCGATGGCTTGCATCGCTTTTTCTCCGTCGAACCAATCGCCTTTTACCACGAGAACAAAGGGGACGAGGCCCTCTTGCTGGTCGTCTTCTTGAATGGGGAGAGCTTCTGTCAGTGGTTGCAGCGGGGTCAGTTTTTCCCTAAACTCATCTGCTGTCATGCCCGCCATTTCAGGATAGCCCTTTTGAATGAGCGTTGTCAGTTGCCGTTCGAATTCAGCTTTGTGCATGGGTCAATGCGCCTCCTTCCACTTGTCACATTCATCTTACAACATTCGTGCGAATTCTAAGGTCCATCTAAAGAAAAAGGAATAAAGTGGGTTAAGATTGAAACAACTTTATAACTGAGCTTTAATCTTTATCAAAGAAAGTCGGAAAGGAGGCCCGTGGTCGCCATGCGTCCCATTGATATTGCACGTAAGCTGAAGCTGAGCACAAGCGCCTTGCGCAATTATGAAGCGCATGGGCTGATTCCGCCTGTGGAGCGGTCAGCGAGCGGCTACCGGAAGTATACGGAGGAACACGTTGCTTATTTTACCTGTATTCAAACCATGTCTCCTGGCTTTGGGATGGAAGTGACGGCGCAGGTCATGCGACTGATCCAGGACAGACAGTTGCAGGCTGCTCTGTGGCGTGTGAATGAGGTACAGGCTAATTTGCAGCGAGACAAGCAGTTAGCTGAACGAAACGTGACGATGCTCGAAGACGGCCCAGCAGGAAAGGGGCAGGAAGCTGGAAACAGCGAATGGATGACGATTGGAGAGGTAGCAACAATAACTTCGCTGCCCAGCTCAACGATCCGACACTGGGAAAAGGTGGGACTCATTACGACTTCCCGGCATGAGAAAAATGGATACCGTCTCTTCAATCGCTCGCAAATCCGCAAAATCATGCTGCTACGTACGCTGCGACCTGCTGTCTATTCTTTACCGGTTGTGGAGCTAAAGGAAGCCATCGCGAGCATGAATGAAGAGGATGTGAAGGAGGCGCGAAACATCGCTTTGGAAACGCTGCGCTATCTGGATCAGTTGAATCTCGTACAAATGCGTGGGGTTTTCTATTTCTATCAATTATGCAAAGTGGTTCAGTTGGTCGAAGAATGAGAGCCAAAAAAGAAACCCTCTTCTGCACATTCGCAAAAGAGGGGGATACCACAGTTATTCCACAAACAGTGATACTCGCTCAAATCCCGCATCTGAAATGCGAATCAAGCCCGTATCCGATATATGTAACGTCGGTATGACGACCAGAGCAAGCAAAGACAATGTCATAAAGGCGTAGTTCATCGTGCAGCCCGCCTTCACCAATGCTTGGCTAATCTCCATGGATTGCTTTACAACTGTTTCATAAGGCTCGGTCGACATCAGTCCGGCTAAACGCAGCGGAAGCTCCACGATTTCGCCGTCTCCAGTCACGACAGCGATACCGCCTTGCATGCGGATCACAGCATTGGCAGCTTGTGCCATCCGCTCATCGTCGTTCCCGATGACAAGCACGTTATGGCAGTCATGGGCTACAGTCATGGCAATCGCTGCTGGCTGGTTAAATCCGACATTGCCGACAAGCCCGATGCCTGAGCCGCCAGTTTTCCCATGGCGTTCGAAAACAGCCATTTTGCACAACGTGCTCTCGGGCGTAATCTGAAGCTCACTATTGGCAACAGCCACATCCACAAACACTTCGTCCGTCTCTACGTGATTTTCTCGGACAACTGCCACGCGCGTCTTGATCGCCCCAGACGAAATAGGGGTCTTGATAATGAAGTCAGATGGAGTGAGCTCATCCTTGATTTTCACAGAGTTGATGGCATACTCAGGGTAAGGGAACGGGGAAAGTTCGAGCGTCATTTCGCCGTTTTCCGCCACTACTTCACCACCCGCGATCGTCATCACGACATTCACATCAGCCAGATGCCCGTCGAGCAAAATGATATCGGCGATGATACCCGGTGCGATCGAGCCTACATCTCTTGCGACACCGAATCGTTCTGCTGTATTGATGGTCGCCATCTGAAAGGCAGTAACGGGCTTCACTCCTTGCGAGATCGCGTGTCTGACGATGAAGTTCATATGTCCTTCTTCTTTCAACGAATCACAGATGCGGTCATCGGACACGAGCATCATCCGGCGGGAGTCAATGCCCTGTTCGGTGTGTGCTTTGATCGTTGCTGCAACATCGTGCCACGCAGAGCCACGGCGCATTTTGGCATACATGCCGAGGCGTACGCGCTGTGCGACATCTTCGCTGGTCACACACTCATGGCAGCCGGTTACACCCGCAGCGGCATAAGCAGCCAGACGTGGATCGCTTGAAGGCCATGTATAGTGACCATCTACCACTTTTCCTGCCCGCAGTGTCGCTTGAATCTCTCCAATCATTTTCGGGTCTCCGTACACGACACCTGGGAAATTCATGACTTCTCCGAGTGCGATCATATCTGGTCCCCAGCTCAATGCTTCCGCGACCTCTGCTGGTCCGAATTCTGCCCCAGCCGTTTCAAAAGAAGCATCTGTAGAAGGGACGCAGGAAGCGACCTGCATGTAAGCAGCCATGGGTGTTTGTCTCGCCTCATCCAGCATGATCCGCAAACCAGGTAGACCGAGAACATTCGAGATCTCATGCGCATCGAAAAAGCCGCCTGTCGTTCCGAGTGGCAATACCGCATTGGCAAACTGCGTCACGGACAGCATGCTGCTCTCGATATGACAGTGCCCGTCCAACAGTCCTGGTGCCATATACTTTCCTTTTGCATCGATGATCCTGGTGGATTCATCCGTCATCCCTTCCACAAAAGGGCCGACATAGGCGATACGGGTGCCAACGACAGCGATGGACATATTCGGCAAGATTTCACCGGAGAGAACATTGACGAGAGTGCCGTTATGGATGAAGAGGGTCGCTTTTTTCTCCCCTCTGGAAAAGGCAACGAGATCAGGAATGCAATCTGCGAGTGGAGGTCTTGCAAAGGACGAATGCTGCTGTGTCATGTTTACTATCACCTCATGCTGGATTTGGTTTTTTACATATAGTACACATCGAAGCAGAAGGAAGCTAGTTTTCTTTTAATAAATTTTGAAAAAAGGGTGCAGTGTATGACGAGAGTAAAAGTCAAATACATAAAAATATCGTCCTACCTAAAGCTGTGCGTGGGAGCTGGGGTTTCGATCGGGCTTTTGGATGGGGCCTTTCGTTTTCTAGTTTTACTCGTAATGGGGCAGGTGAGCGCTTCGGAAGCTCTGCTCTTCAGTATGCAGGTGAAGGGATGGGTAGCAGGAATTTTGCATGTGCTTTCTGTACCGCTGCTGTATGGCTTGGGTGCTATCTTGTTTGGCCTCATCTCCTATTTTCCGTTTATGTATTATCTCAAATGCAAAAAGGGGCTTGTGATCGAAGGGGTATTTGAAGGGGCGCAACGCGAGGACATCCCAAAATAAAGCACCTCCCATTTTCACCGTTGTTGAAAGTGAAAATAGGAGGCGCTGCTTAGTGTTCTGCTACCTTTATTTCATTTGTCTTCGTTTTCCGCAGTTTGTAAATCGCAACGAGCAGAATAAACCACACAGGTGTGATGAACAAGGCGACTCGTGTATCTTCTGCGAGTGCCAACACGACCAGAATGAAGGCAAGGAATGCCAGGATCAGGTAGTTGGCAAAAGGATAGAGCGGCATTTTAAATGAATTCGCTTTTGCTAAATCTGGTCTCGTTTTGCGATATTTCAAATGACAGATGACGGTGATACCCCAAATAAAGATAAAGCAAACGGTAGAAACGCTTGTGATCAGTGTAAAGACGCCTTCTGGCATGACGTAGTTCAATACGACTGCAATTAGGATAACAACCGTCGAAAAGAGTAGTGCATTTGCCGGGACCTTGTTGGCAGTCAGTTTGGTGAGAGGCACAGGTGCATTCTTTTCTTTGGCAAGGGAGTAAACCATCCGGCTTGTACTAAAAATGGCGCTATTACATGCGGAAGCAGCGGAAGTCAGTACAACGAAGTTGACGATACCGGCAGCGGCTGCAATACCAATCGCTGCGAAGACCTGTACGAATGGGCTCTCCAACGGGTTGATCGCGTTCCAAGGATAAATGCTCATGATGACGATGAGTGCGCCAACGTAGAAAATCAAAATCCGAATCGGGATTTGGTTAATCGCTTTTGGAATGACTCGTTTTGGGTCTTCTGTTTCACCGGCTGTTAGCCCGACAAGCTCGATCCCAACAAATGCGAACACCACCATCTGGAAGGAGAGAAGGAACCCATTGAAGCCGTTCGGGAACATACCCCCATGACTCCAGAGATTCGTGAAGCTAGATGCACCAGCATTCGTAGAAAAGCCCTTGATGATCATGAAAATGCCGACAAAAATCAGGGCGAGAATCGCGATGACCTTAACAAGCGCGAACCAAAATTCCATTTCTCCAAAAAGCTTCACCGTAGCTAGGTTCATGATTAACAAAATCATGAGGGCGATTAAGCCTGGCATCCACTGCGGTATTTCCGGAAACCAATACTGCGTATATAAACCAACCGCTGTCAGGTCGGCCATGGCGATCGAAATCCAGCAAAACCAGTAAGTCCAGCCCGTGACAAATGCGGCCATGTTCCCCAGATAGTCTTTGACGAAATCCACAAACGAATGGTAGTTCAAATTGCTCAAGAGGAGCTCCCCGAGTGAGCGCATGATTAAAAAGCAGATGATGCCTGTAATCAAGTAAGCAAATAAGATGGATGGGCCGGCCAAATGAATCGATTTACCTGCGCCCAAAAATAATCCTGTTCCGATTGCTCCGCCGATCGCGATGAGTTGTACGTGTCTGTTTTTTAGACCTCTCTCCAATTTTTGATCCTGCATACGATCCACCTCTCTTTATTTTTAGTTAGTTTTTAATTTTTAGATTTTTATCAAACAGATAATGTTCATATTAACATAACTATTGTTGTTTCACATATGTATATTTATTTTTATAGAAAAAAAGCTTTTAATTATGAACGAAATAGGAACATTTTGGAAGTGTTGACTCTTTTAAACAAGGGCTGCGCTTCTTTTTTGTATTTCAGAAAAAAGAATATATTGACATGATAATGAAAATCATTTAATTTTGCATCAGGGAAACTTTTTTATACACATGCACATTAGTTTTCTTGGGTAAATAATATTGGTGCAAGACTACATTGTTGCGTGTAAGCATATGTACATGTTGGAATTACCCGTTTCACCATCGTTTTTTGGACGGGATCATACAACGGGCTATTATTTGGAGGGAAGAATCATGGAAGCTGCTATCGCGGTAAGGGACTTACATGTCTCTTACTTTGGGAACGAAGTTGTACGGGATGTCTCATTTGACGTTGAGCTAGGGAGTATGGTTGGAATCATCGGTCCAAACGGGGCAGGGAAGTCAACCATGATCAAAGCACTCTTGGACCTCATTCCGAGAGATAAGGGGAATGTCCGGATTTTTGGGAAAGAGACAAATGAATTCCGGAAGAGAATTGCCTATGTACCACAACGGAGCATGATTGACTGGACGTTCCCGATCACCGTCATGGATACAGTGCTGATCGGGACATACCCAAGTGTCGGACTGTTCAAATTTCCGAAAAAAAAGGAAAAAGCGTGGGCGCTGGAATGCCTGAGAAAAGTAGGGCTGGAGGATTTCCGCGACAGGCAGATTGGGGAGCTCTCTGGCGGTCAGCAACAGCGTGTCTTCCTGGCAAGGGCACTTGCCCAAAAACCGGAGCTGCTGCTTCTGGACGAGCCGTTTGTGGGGATTGATGTGGCGAGTGAGGACACCATCATTCGCATTTTGAAAGAGTTGCAGTTTCAGGACAAAACGATTGTCGTCGTCCATCATGACTTGTCCAAAGCATATGCGTATTTTGATCAGCTTCTTCTCATGAACAAAGAATTGATCAAGTTCGGTACGGTCGATGAAGTGCTGAATCGAGAAGTCATGTCGAGAGCATATTCCTATCAACTACCATTTCTCGAAAAGACCGAGGTGCTTGCATAATGGATTTCTTGATGGCAATTGGACAGTATGAGTTTTTGCAAAAAGCATTGTTTACATCTGTAGTGGTTGGATTAATCTGCGGTGTCATCGGTAGCTTTATCATCTTGCGGGGAATGTCCTTAATGGGGGATGCCATCTCACACGCTGTTTTGCCTGGAGTGGCTCTCTCCTATGCTTTTGGGATCAATTTCTTCGTGGGCGCTGTTTTAACGGGTGTGCTCACCGCTGTTGGAATTGGCTACGTGAGCCAAAATAGCCGCATCAAGAACGACACAGCGATTGGAATTCTGTTCACGTCTGCCTTTGCGATCGGGATCATCATGGTTACGATGCTGCAAAGCAGTACCGATCTGTATCACATTTTGTTCGGGAATGTATTGGCAGTGCGTTCGTCAGACATGTGGGTGACGGTTGGTATCGGGGTCATCGTCATCGTAACAGTCTACGCTTTTTTCAAAGAACTGTTACTGACTTCGTTCGATCCGATCATTGCTGCTGCCTACGGCTTGCGTAATAACCTCATTCATTACTTGCTGATGACCTTGTTGACGATGGTAACGGTGGCTTCCTTGCAAACCGTAGGAATCGTGCTCGTTGTCGCCATGCTAATTACACCAGCTGCTACTGCCTATCTTTTGACGGACCGTTTGTCGATCATGATTTTTTTGGCTGGCGGTTTTGGGATGCTGTCTTCGGTTATCGGCCTTTATTTTAGCTTTACCTATAATTTGGCCTCTGGTGCCACGATTGTCGTGGTTGCAACTGTGCTGTTCTTCCTGGCCTTTCTCTTCTCCCGAAAACACGGGGTGGTATGGAAATCAATCCGAGCTCGGCAAAAACGATTCGAGCTCTTAAACTAAAGGAGAATTATCGTTATGAAGAAGTGGAATCTGTTTTTTGTTTTTCTTATTTCAACCGTGTTGATGGCAGCGTGTAGTGCTCCGCAAAGTGCGAACGAGCCCGCGAAATCAGATAGTGACAAGCTGCATGTCGTAACGACGTATTCCATCCTGTATGACATCGTGAAAAACGTAGGAGGAGATCGGGTAGAGATCCATAGTCTCGCTCCGATTGGCTCCAATCCTCATGAATATGATCCACTGCCTGCTGACGTGCAAAAAACGACGGATGCAGACGCTGTTTTCTACAACGGCTTAAATCTGGAGGCGGGTAACTCTTGGTTCAATAATCTCATGAGTACAGCGGGCAAGTCTGGTCCGGATGCACCAGTTTTCCGTCTCAGTGAAGGCGTAGCAGCCAAGCACTTGACGACCAAAGGCAAAGAAAGCGAAGAAGACCCGCACGCTTGGCTAGATGTACGCAATGGCATCAAGTATGCGGAGAATGCAAAAAATGCCCTGATCAAGGTGGACCCAGCGCACAAGGAAACGTATGAGCAAAACGCCAAGAAGTACATCGAACAGTTGACAGCTCTGCACGAGGAAGCTGTTAAGCAATACAACCAGATTCCAAAGGAACAGCGTTTGCTCGTGACGAGCGAGGGAGCGTTCAAATATTTTAGCGAAGCGTACGATTTTGAAGCGGCCTACATTTGGGAAATCAACTCGGAGAACCAAGGAACTCCAGAGCAGGTGACACAGGTGGTAGATACGATCCGTGCGAAAAAAATCCCGGCTCTGTTTGTCGAGACGAGTATCGATCCACGCAGCATGGAGATGGTCTCGAATGAAACGGGTGTACCGATTGTCGGGAAAGTATTTACGGACTCTCTCGGAAAGCCGGGGGAAGATGGCGATACGTACATCAAAATGATGGAATGGAATATCAAAACGATTTACGAAGGATTGACCAAGAAATAAGATTCAAAAAGCAAAGCACAGCTCTCCTAATCAGGGGCTGTGCTTTTAAATTCTTCCACTGCTTAACATCTTTCATCAGATTGAGGTATAATAGGCTAGTGTGTAAAAGGAATCCGGAGTTTTTATATTTTTAATCTGTCATATTGAAAGAGAGTGGGATTATGGGTCGTAAGTGGAACAATATTAAAGAAAAGAAAGCTTCTAAAGACGCGAGCACCAGTCGTATTTACGCGAAGTTCGGGAAGGAAATTTACGTAGCGGCAAAGCAAGGCGAGCCGGACCCAGAGTCCAACCGTGCTCTGAAGGTCGTTCTGGAGCGTGCCAAAACGTACAGCGTACCGAAAGCGATTATTGACCGCGCGATTGATAAAGCAAAGGGCGGCTCTGATGAAACGTTTAGCGATCTGCGTTATGAAGGCTTCGGGCCAAACGGCTCCATGATCATCGTGGATGCATTGACCAACAACGTAAACCGAACAGCTCCTGAAGTGCGTGCCGCTTTCAATAAAAACGGCGGTAACATGGGCGTATCCGGTTCCGTAGCTTATATGTTTGACCCAACAGCGGTATTTGGCTTTGAAGGCAAAACTTCTGATGAAGTACTGGAAATCTTGATGGAAGCGGACGTAGACGTGCGCGACATTTTGGATGAAGACGGTGCTGTCATTGTTTACGCAGATGCAGAACAGTTTCACGCTGTACAAGAAGCACTCAAAAACGCTGGCGTTAATGAGTTTACGGTAGCTGAACTGACCATGCTGCCACAAAACGAAGTAACGCTGGAAGAAGATGTACAAGCTCAATTCGAAAAGCTGATCGATGCTTTGGAAGACTTGGACGATGTACAGCAGGTGTACCATAACGTTGATTTAGGTGAATAATGTTTTAAATGAGAAGACCTTTGTTTTAGGACAGAGGTCTTTTTTATGTGCTGCGTATTGGCTGCGGGGGAGAGAAGAATATTTCCAGTCTAGGCTCCAGGCTCCGTCCTGCTGAGGGATAGGACTGTCCGCTCCGAAGGGATTTGCGGGGAAACGCAAAAGTGGTAGCCGCTTCGTCGCGCGGGCACGGTTGCGTTTCTGTTGCCCGCAAATCCCTTCTCCGCTGGGTAGGACTCCACAAGTCGCTACGTCTGGAAATATTCTTCTCTGTCGTGACTGGAGAAATTCTTCCATCTTTTAAGGCTTTTAAAATCCGTTTAACACTAAATGCTCGTAGAGGAAACAGGAGAAAAAAGCGAAGATCTTTGGTACACCGACCGAGTCTTAATGAAAAAAAGAGAAACAAGCTTTTAGCGTCCACCTCTGAGACACCTCCTGAAAGGACGACTTTGGACGCCGGGTTTCGCTTTTTTTCATGGAGCCGGGCAGTGAATCCCACAGCGGGTGGGACAAGAATCTGAGCGTTTTCTCCTGTTTCCTCCCAGCACTACAGCAACAGCATAAGGTTCCTAAAATGTGGCTGCGTATTGGCCTGTAGTGGAGAGAAGAATATTTCCAGTCTAAGCTCCAGGCTCCGTCCTGCTGGGGGATAAGACTGTCCGCTCCGAAGAGATTCGCGGGGAAACGCAAAAGTGGTAGCCGCTTCGTAGCGTGGGCACGGTTGCGTTTCTTTTGCCCGCGAATCCCTTCTCCGCTGGGTAGGACTCCACAAGTCGCTACGTCAGGAAATATTCTTCTCTGTCGTGACTGAACAAATTCTTCCATCTTTTAAGGCTTTTAAAACCCGTCTAACACGGAAAGCTCGTAGAGGAAACAGGAGAAAAAAGCGAAGATCTTTGGGACACCGACCGAGGCGCAATGAAAAAAAGAGAAACAAGCTTTTAGCGTCCACCTCTGAGACACCTCCTGAAAGGGCGACTTTGGACGCGGGTTTCGCTTTTTTTCATGGAGCCGGGCAGTCAATCTTACAGGGGGTGGGACAAGAAGCTGAGCGTTTTCTCCTGTTTCCTCCCCATCACGACAGCGACTTCATGTTCCTAAGAATGTGGCTTTGGTGAAGAGAAGAATATTTCCAGTCTAGGCTCCAGGCTCCGTCCTGCTGAGGGATAAGACTGTCCGCTCCGAAGGGATTCGCGGGGAAACGCAAAAGTGGTAGCCGCTTCGTCGCATGGGCACGTTGCGTTTCTGTTGCCCGCGAATCCCTTCTCCGCTCGGTAGGGCTCCACAAGTCGCTACGTCTGGAAATATTCTTCTCTGTCGTGACTGAACAAATTCTTCCATCTTTTAAGGCTTTTAAAACCCGTCTAACACGGAAAGCTCGTAGAGGAAACAGGAGAAATAAGCGAAGGTCTTTGGTACACCGACCGAGGCGCAATGAAAAAAAGGAAACAAGCTTTTAGCGTCCACCTCTGAGACACATCCTGAAAGGACGACTTTGGACGCGGGTTTCGCTTTTTTTCATGGAGCTGGGCAGTCAATCCCACAGCGGGTGGGACAAGAATCTGAGCGTTTTCTCCTGTTTCCTTCCAGCACTACAGCAACAGCATAAGGTTCCTAAAATGTGGCTGTGGGGGAGAGAAGAATATTTCCATTCTAGGCTCCAGGCTCCGTCCTGCTGGGGGTTAAGACTGTCCGCTCCGAAGGGATTTGCGGAGAAACGCAAAAGTGGTAGCCGCTTCGTAGCACGGGCACGGTTGCGTTTCTGTTGCCCGCAAATCCCTTCTCCGCTGGGTAGGACTCCACAAGTCGCTACGTCTGGAAATATTCTTCTCTGTCGTGACTGAACAAATTCTTCCATCTTTTAAGGCTTTTAAAACTCGTCTAACACGGAAAGCTCGTAGAGGAAACAGGAGAAATAAGCGAAGATCTTTGGTACACCGACCGAGGCGCAATGAAAAAAAGCGAAACAAGCTTTTAGCGTCCACCTCTGAGACACCTCCTGAAAGGACGACTTTGGACGCGGGTTTCGCTTTTTTTCATGGAGCCGGGCAGTGAATCCCTCAGCGGGTGGGACAAGAAGCTGAGCGTTTTCTCCTGTTTCCTCCCCACCACTACCGCCCGACAAACGGTTTTCAAAAGAAATAAAACCGCCCCCATAAAGGAGACGGCATATATCGAGCTCGTTAGTTTTGAGGTGTTACCGATCATCACGTGCGACGCATCTACCTCCAGTATGAAGTTAGAAGCTTAAAGCAGTGTGCGGTTTTCCTTACTCACTAGGTGATCGTGTAAATCATCCATGGCACATCGCCTCCGTAAAGGACTAAGCCTGATTGAGAACACACCACCGAGCTCGATGAGTATAGTATGAGCAAAGCCCATCTTTTTATTCACTCATTTTTAGCATTTGTTTTCGAATCGCATTTAAAAACGATTGGTTGCTGTAGGCCGTGCCACCAGCCAATCCTGGTTCAACAGCATTCACGTACATTTGACCCATTTTGACTGCACTTAGACTTTTCCATGCAGGCTGTTCTTGCAATTGCTTAAAAGCGGGCTGGTCTTCTTTGGTGACCATCACAAACAAGAAGTTGGGATCTTCTTTTGCCAAAGCATCCATTGAGAGCGCGGTACTCTCCTGGACATTTGCAACGACATCTGGGACAGGCAGGGCCAAGTCCGTATATAACAGGTAATTGTACCGTTCATCCTTTGGATAGACGTAGAAGGAGCCTTCTTGGAACCACAACGTCAGCACTTTCTTTTCTGGAAGTGGAGCGAGCTTGTCGCGGAGTTCCTGTGCGTTTTGCATCACTTTACCTACAAAAGTATCCAAATTGGCATCTTTTCCACGAACATCAGCGAGTAGACGCAAGTTTTCTTGCCAATGAGCTCCGTTTGTAGAGACGGGGATGACAGAAGCAGCGGTTTGCAATTTGGCCAAGTCTTCCTTGGAGGTCTTGTCGGTTGTCATGATGACGTCAGGTTCGAGGGCAACCAGCTCACCTAGGTTATCTGTAATATGATAAGGGAGATGCTTGGCATTTCTGATCATGGCTTGATATTCCGCCGGGAACTTTCCGTTTTTATCCATGGTTGCTGCGACCGGCGGGATTCCCAGCAAGAAAGAATCTTCATACGAAGCAGGGAAGCCTACGAAAACAATATCTTTGGTTCTGGCCGGAATTGTATAAGTGTTGCCTAAGTAAGTGATCGATCTGGTCGGTTTCGCTGCCGCTGAATCGCCCGTCTGTCCACCATTGCCGCAGGCTGACAGGACGAGGAGCAAAGCGGCAATCGGGATAGCTAGTAGCCGTTTATACATACAGTCACTCCGTTCTTACTTCTTGTGTTATCAGGAAAGTAGCAGGACTCATGTAAATTATAGGCTACCCGATCCATCCGTCGCTGTTGCATTCCTGAACATTTTCAAACATTCTGCTGTAACCTTTTTCCTGCTCAAGACACTAATGGGTATCCTAGAAAATTTTCGCTATAGGAAAGTAGTCGATCAGCCGACAGCAAGAGAATGGAGGAGCTTCTTTGTATGAAGAAATGAAACATCAGGTCATGGCCATCTATGAGCGGCATTATCATGATGTGTATCAATTTTTGCTGTACTTTACCGGCAGTCAGAATGATGCAGAAGATTTGACGCAGGAGGTTTTTTTGCGGGTGATTCGCTCGCTTGAACGATTTGAAGAGCGATCTGACGTGAAGACATGGCTGTTTGCGATCGCGAAGCATACAGCGATGAATTACTATCGAAAACGCAAGTGGCAAAAGCTGTTGTCGGGAGACTGGCTGTCTGTTGTGATGCCAGCCTCGGAAGGGAATCCAGAACAGGAAGCGGAAAGCCGGGAGGACGAGCAGGAATTGATCGCTGCGATCAAGGGACTGCCACCGCATTACCGCATGGTTGTCATTTTGCGTGGCATTAAAGAGTACAGCGTCAAAGAGACAGCTGAAATACTGGGTTGTTCAGAATCAAACGTCAAAACGACGATGCACCGAGCACTGAAGCTGTTGCATGGCAAACTGACGCATAAAAAGAAGGGGGAGTTGTACAGTGGATTGGCAAAATGAACGAGATATGCTGGAACGGTTAGCGACTCTGCAAAAAAGTACACCCCCACGTAAGGAGTTTGTACAGAGTTTACGTTCAGTGCTGGAACAAGAAACAAGTCGAGTCGGCAAGAGGAGACGGATGTTCATGAATCCGTTGAAAGCAGGAATGACAGCTGTCGTGATCGCTTCTGGATTTGGGCTGTATATCATGGCTGGGATGGGGCAAAACGAACGCGTGGACCCTCAGGTGACGGCAACAAGTAGTCCACAGCTTCCCGCTCATCCTGTATACGAGCAGGCGAAGAAGTTGCTACAAGAATTGGCAGGGCGAGATGCGAGTCAATATGCGATAAACGGCACGCTGTCCAATACAGAAACAGGTCATGTCGTGATGAATAAGACAGTTAACAACATTCCGGTTCTTGAAGACCAATATACATTTACGATAGACAAGGCGGGCAGGCATCATAAAAAAGTGGTACAGACAAACGATACGACAGGCATGGTCTTTCCTGATCCCCAAAAGGCAATGCCAGTGAAGCAGGCTGAGCAAATTTTTGGGCAAAGTGCCCGGCTCCTCTATTCAGAGGGAGAAGGGCGGTTGCAATACGAGTTTCCATTTTCAGGTAATATCGATGCCATCACAGGAGAAATTTATCCCACGGAGCGCTATCATCCCGATTACAGTCTCGTAGAGATGCCGTCAATTCCGGTGAAACCGGGAGGCGTAAAGCTGGTAGCTCCTGACATCGAAGAAGCAGATAGACTTTTTCGGGAGTGGGGATTCGAGCATCCCTTTTCCTTCGTGGTTCATCAAGGATCAGGCGAACATACGTACAAAGTAGAGACGCGATCCAAACAGAAAATGGAACTGACCGTGGTGACAGAAACAGGCAATATTCTTGACTATCGGTATGGAAATATCCATGAAAAAGCGGAGAAGCTCCCCCATCCGAAGCTGGAAAATGTTCAAGAAGCAGCTAAGCAGATTCAGAAATACCTTCCGTTAGATACCAAAGAACTGCTACTTGGTTCTGCCACAAGAAAAGGCAACATCGAAACCTATCAATTCTTCAAGTCCCATCAGGGAGTACAGATTATGGGGAGGTATACCGTTCATTTTAATGTGGACAGGAAACAGGTGATCGGAATCATTCCCCCATATGCCGAGGGGTCAAAACCGCTTCCTGACAAAAGCAGGGCAATGTCACGGGAAGACGCGACTAGCGTATACATCACCCATCGTCCGCTGCGATTGGTTTACAAGCTGATAGAGAACCCAGCTACAGGGAAAATGGAACCGCGTCTCGTCTATCATATTTATTATCATGACACACCGCTCTATATGGTGGATGCGCTGACAGGGGAGTGGGTGCGTAGATAATAACAATCGTAACAACAGAAAAACCAGGGAGAGGATTCCCTGGTTTTTCGCTATGTCTCTTATTTGAAGAGCGGGACGTAAATATCAATATACAATCCGTGAAAATGTAGGATTTGGTCAAGTAGATCAAATGGATCAAGATGAAGTCATTGTTACTGCATTGAAAAATGCAGGTGTAGAGAATTTAGTGCAGAAATTTACAAATGGGCTCGATACCCTTTTAGGTAAGGAGTTTTTGGGAGGGCAAGAATTGTCAGGCGGACAATGGCAGAGGGTGGCGATAGCCAGGGCGTTTATGAGAAATGCAGATATTTTTGTTTTCGACGAGCCAACGTCTGCATTAGATCCGCAAGCTGAATTGGAAATTTTTAAATGTTTCAGTGAGTTATCGAAACATAAAACAGCAATTATGATCTCCCATCGACTCGGGCCAGCCCGTTTGGCAGATAGAATTCTTGTATTAAGGGATGGCAAATTGGTTGAACAAGGAAACCATCAACAATTGATGGAGCTTGATGGAGAATACTCCAGAATGTTTAATGCTCAGGCGAAGTGGTATCAAGATCCAGGTGTTGAGAGTCATCTGCAATTACAGGAGGGCTAATCATGAGTGCTCTAATTCAAGTACGAGGTATCTCGAAGCAGTATGGGGAGGGAGAGAATGTATTTTCTGCCCTTAAGGATTTGAATTGCTCCATCCGTAAAGGAGAATTCGTTATTGTAATGGGACGAAGTGGTTCTGGTAAATCAACATTTTTGCATATTCTTGGTGGTTTAGAACCAGTTTCGTCTGGGGAGATTTGGATCGAAGGTAAAGAAATGAAGAAAATTGATGAAGAGCCACATGTAACCGAATATCGCAGGAAAACGATCGGTTTTATTTTTCAATTTTTCAATCTCATTTCATCGCTAACAGCTCTAGAGAACGTAGCAGTGCCACTCATAATAGCAGGTGAAAAGGAGAAGCGGGCCACGCAAAGATCAGAAGATATGTTACGTTGTGTCGGCTTGTATGATAAACGCGATAAGTTACCGAGTGAATTGTCTGGGGGGCAACAACAACGTGTAGCAATTGCGAGGGCACTGGTTCATGGGGCCCCGATAGTGTTGGCAGACGAGCCTACAGGAAATCTTGATTCAAAAACTTCAACAGAGGTCATGGAATTATTAGACGACTTGCGGGTTCGGCTCAGTCAAACCATTGTGTTAGTAACACACGATCCAGTAGTTGCTACTTATGGAGACAGAGTTTTATTTTTTCAAGACGGACAAATCGTATATGAGATGCAAAACGACCAAAATGGTGATAGGCGCAAGCGAGCGTTTAAAATTATGGATAAGCTCCATGATCTTACAGAGGGGACATTATTATGAATAATGGGTTAACTCGCTTGTCTTTTCGAATGATTTGGGCAAAGAAAAAAAGATTGCTTTTATCTTCTTTAGGAGCAACGTTTGGCATTGCTTTGCTTGTTAGTTTAATTGCTCTCTATGGAAACCTAACTTATACGTTGGAGATGCAAAAATACGAGAAGTTCGGTCCGACAGATTTAATGGTTGGGTATCGAGGCTACAAATCGGACAAAGTTGTGACTGACGAGCATATAATGAAACTGAATAATATTACAGGGATTGAGAAAACGGGTCAAGCGCTCATTAATTTTCCTCTCGACTTCCCGGATAATCGTGTCGAGTTAAAGAAAATGATGCTAAGTGCTATTGACGATTCCAAATTAACGTTAGAACATTTTCGTCTCAATAGTCGATTAGCAAAAGAGGAAGTGGCACTCTCTTCTGCTTTAGCATCGCGGTTCAAAGTGCAAGTAAATGATGTGATCACTTTGCCAATGCCACAACGTGGTGAAGTAGAATTACGAGTCTCAAATATTATTGATTTTCCCGTAGGGGAATCTGGAGCACCTGAGTTTGCTTATATTTCAGCAGATAAGTTTTCGGAGCTCTACGGAATGAAGTTCACGCCAAATCTAGTTTTAGTCGATATTAAGCAAGATTATGATAAAAATAAAGTGATCAGTGCAATAAAAAATTTAGTTGATAGCGATTTAGAAATTGATAAAGTCGAACCATTAGAAGAAGAGAAGAAAAATATTGAGAGTTTAAAGGTATTGAGCTATGCCATTGGAATGATGGCGATATTGGCTGGTGCCATGTTTGTGCTTAGTAATTTTTTGTTGTCGATCCGTGAACGATATCAAGAATTGGCAACATTGCGAGCAGTTGGAGCTAGTAAATTTCAAATATATGGCATTGTTTTGCGGGAAGCGAGTATTATTGCTTGTTCTGCTACAATTTTTGGCTATTTGGTCGGGACTATCGCCGCTAGTGTATTGAGCTCTGGCGTGAATAAATGGATGGGGATAGATAGTCGAGGTTTCTTCGTCCCTTGGTTTGAGTGTGCGCTAGCCGCTTTTGCTGGCTGTCTCTTTATATTTTTAATAGCCCTATTTCCAGCTAGACGGGCTGCTAAGGTACATCCGATCGCACTCGTTCGGGATAGTAAGAAACAACAGACAGAAATATCAAAGCGGATGAAGGCTGTTATTTTGCTTTGTATATGTCTAAGTATTGTCTTGTTACTTGTAGGTTTTACATTCACAGCTCCAGATTCAGATGGAGTAAATATTTTATGTAAATTTGCAGGTGGACTACTCGCCACTACCTCGATATTCCTCAGTATTTCGTTTTGGGTGAAAGCCATTTTAAATATGGTGTCACGGTTGGTTCAGAGAGCTGGGGGTAGCGTATCTATTTTGGCAATAAAAAATTTAATAGCTGAGCGAAAGCAAAGTGGATTAACTATTTTTGTTCTTGCATTAGCACCTACTTTGTTTCTATCAATTAGCGGATTTATGAGCTCGTATCAAGTAAATTTGGAAGCCCAGTTAAAAGAACAGTTTTTAACAGAATTTAGAATGAAGAATATTTTAGAAACTTCAAGTGATTTACATTACAATTTTGCGCATGAAATTGAAAAAATACCGGGTGTTTCTTTTGTTATCCCTGTATCGTATGTGGAAAGGGCGAAAATAAAAGACTTTGATTATTCTCAGACGAATCAAAAATGGCTACAGTCAAAACAACAGTCTACTGAAAGCGAAATGAGAATCGAATATAAGTTAGTCGATTTAAAGAAGATGATGAACCAGGGATGGCTACCAAAAGTCTCAGGTGATTTGACCAATCAAATATTTGTGACGAAAGAGTATGCAAATAACTTAGGTATTAAGTCTGGAGATACACTAACTGTGGAACGAGAAGGGCGTAATGCGCAGTTAATGGTAGCAGGTATTGTAGATAGACTCCCTATGATTCCGGCTGAATTTTCGGATGTTATCTTGGTTGATTGGGGTCAGAATGTGGTAAACAAACCTTATTCTAGTCAAGGAGATTTAGTGGTTGAATCTATCTTAATTCAGCCTGAGGTAGGAAGAAAAGAAGCGGTAGCAGAGCATATGAAACAGTTGCTCTCCCAGAATCAAGATTTGCGATTTGTTCATTTTGATGAGGCTGTGGAAGAAATACGTAAGCAAGTCTGGCAGCGGATGGCTATTTTGACTGTAGCTACCGGCATTATATGGTTAGTAGGTTTGTTGGGTGGAATGACGACACTAAGTGCTAATTTTCTCGCAAAACGTAGGGAATATGCCATCTTGCGGGCGATTGCCATCACCCCTCGCCAATTGACAAAGATCGTTCTAATACAAGGGTGTACTCTTGGTATAATGTCGTTTATGTTGGGAAGTTTTTTAGGATATTTTCTCGGTTTCATTTTCGTGAAATCATTTCAACTTGATTTTATAATTAGTTGGGATGTGATGACCGGGTTGTTATTTGGAAGTTTTATGCTCTTTTTGCTTGCTTTGATCCAACCATGGCGTTTTTCCGTTAAATTAGGAAAAGAAAAGATTACAAAGGCGCTTTTTCTTGAGTAATGTCATGGAACATGTACCCTAAAGAATGACTCCTACATTCAGTAGGTGTCATTTTTAATGAACTTACCTTCCTGGCAAAATAGCAATCCATAAGAAGCCTCGCGCAATCGGGAATGCTAGGATATAGACATCAAGGAAAAACAAACCCGAGGAGGAATCACACATGGCTTTGCAATCCAAACAGATTTTCGTCAATTTACCAGTGAAAGACCTCAACAAGTCGATCGACTTTTTTACGGCAATCGGCTATGAATTTAACCCGCAATTTACGGATCAAAATGCAGCATGCCTGGTGATCAGCGAAAACATTTTTGCCATGTTGCTTGTCGAAGAGTTTTTCCAAACGTTTACGAAAAAAGAGCTGACGGATGCAACCAGAAGTACCGAGGTCATTGTCGCCTTGTCTGCGGACAGCAGAGAGCAAGTCGATGAGATCGTAAGCAAAGCATTAGCCGCGGGCGCAACACCATCGAAAGATCCGATTGACCACGGCTTCATGTACAGCTGGAGCTTTCAAGATTTGGACGGACATCTGTGGGAGTTCTTGTATATGGATCAAGCGACTTCGCAGGAATAACCGTTTGCGAAAAAGAAATGAGGGCAAAAAGCATGGGATCGAAGAGGGATTCCGGCTTTTTGCCCTTTTTGTCAATACTGGCACATCCCAAGTGGATTCCCGTCTGGGTCAAAGAACGTCAGCAACTTCGTAGGCTCAAAAATGTCATCGGCTGATGGTTCTCTACGCGGACGAGACGGATCACATTAGACAATCACTCGTGACATTTCGCTAGCTAAGCGTTATCTTGTACGTAGAAACAAAGATGGGGTGAACGGATGCGC